>JAFGIF010000052.1 GCA_016929755.1 Deltaproteobacteria bacterium
ATTCATTTTATTTAATGTTTTCCTCAATCCCGGCTCTTGCATTTCGATTTTATCATAATCAGCAGAGGCCTTAATCTATTGCATGTATCTTATTTAATTGATTTTATTCATTTTCAGGAAAAACATCCTTCATGCTTTCTTGTCTGTAATATCAATTCTGCAAGATAAGCAATTTTTTATCTTAATAATAACCCAGAGATATTTATCCCAATCCAAAACCGATCCAAACTCAAGATTCGAGAATACTCAGCGCTTCTCTCAAAGCGGAAAGTCCTTTCAGGTTCACACCCTTAATGCGTGGCAGGCTGTCCTGATTTGCTTTGGGTAGCATAATTTGCGAAAAGCCCATGCGTCTGGACTCCTTGATGCGGGTCTCCATGTTGGTCACAGGCCGCAGTTCACCATTAAGACCTATCTCTCCTATGCATACTACACCTTTCGGAACGGGCCTTTCCAGAGCAGATGATGCTACTGCCATGAATGTTGCCAGATCTACAGCCGGTTCGCTTACTTTGATTCCGCCGGCAACATTGACAACCACATCTGAGGATGAAATGAAAATGCCCGACCTTTTTTCCATCACAGCCAGCAAAACAGAGAGCTTGGTTGCATCAATTCCGATGGATATACGTTTTGGCATACTGAAGCTGGTCTTGCTTACCAGGGACTGTACCTCAACCAGAAATGCCCTGCTGCCTTCAATAGTCGCTGTTACAGAACTCCCTGGAATATCTCCGCCATTTCCATGCACAAAAATACCGGATGGATCCTCGATTTCTTCCAGACCAGAATCCTTCATTTCAAATACTCCGATCTCGCCCGTAGGGCCGAAACGGTTCTTTACAGCCCGCAACACCCGGAGGGCACCGGTGGTATGACCTTCGAAATACAACACCGTATCAACCATGTGTTCGAGTATCTTGGGACCGGCTATCCATCCGTCTTTCGTTACGTGACCGGTAAGAAAGACCGGCGTATGTGTTGTTTTAGCGATCTCCATAAACACTCCGGCACTGTAGCGTATTTGCGAAACACTGCCGGGAGAAGAATCTATCTGGTGAGAAAATATCGACTGGATCGAATCGATAATGACGATGTCGGGTTGCATGCTCGATATCTGCTCTTTGACATGTTCCAGCATCACTTCGGGGTATATTAAAATCGAACTCCCTTTCACACCGAGCCTGTCCCCTCTGATTTTGAGCTGTAAAGCCGACTCTTCACCACTTACATAGAGAACATTCATGCCCTTCAGCGAAAGGTTGTACGCCATTTGGAGCATGATAGTGGACTTCCCCACTCCAGGATCGCCACCGACCAGAACCAGCGAACCATCAACCACCCCTCCTCCCAGTACACGGTCCAACTCGCCGATCGAACTCTTTATTCTGGATACATCTATGTTTTCAATGGCGTCATACGGGATTGGCTGGATTTCACGCGGGTGCTGAAATGGTATTTTTTCCTCGACCAGTAATTCTTCAACAAGAGTGTTCCACTGACCGCATTGGGGACATTTCCCCATCCACTTCTCCAGGCTATGAGAACACACCGAGCATCGATAAACGAGTTTGGGTCTGGCCATTATTGCTGGGTAATCCGCAACACTTCTTCGATAGTTGTGATTCCGTCTTCCACTTTCCTGGCACCATCTTCCCGAAGCGTGTGCAAACCTTCCTTAATGGCCTCGTGCTTGATAATATTGGAATCAGAGGTCTTGAGAACCGTAGACTTGATCGAATCGTTCAGAATCAAAATTTCATAGATGGCGGTCCTGCCCCGATAACCGGTCTCAAGACATTCGGCACAACCTGCTCCTCGATATAGAAATCCATCCTTGTCAAGCATTTCCTTGGATAACCCGATCTCCAGCAAACTTTCATCTTCAGGGTAGTAGGCCTGTTTGCAGTTCGGGCATATTTTGCGTGCAAGCCTCTGAGCCAAAATCGCATTAACCGATGACGTTACCAGGAATGGTTCAATTCCCATGTCGATTAATCGTGTAATTGCACTGGCAGAGTCATTGGTGTGCAAGGTTGAAAATACCAGATGGCCGGTAAGAGCGGCCTGGATAGATATCTCAGCTGTTTCCAGATCACGGATCTCACCCACGAGGATAACATCCGGATCCTGCCTGACGATGGAGCGCAACCCCGACGCAAAGGTCAGCCCGACCTTGGTATTCACCGGTATCTGACCAATTCCCTTGAGTTGATATTCTATCGGGTCTTCAATGGTAAGGATGTTTTTATCGGGCGAATTTATACAGCTCAACATAGAATACAGAGATGTGGTTTTGCCCGAACCGGTAGGCCCGGTCATAAGGATAATGCCGTGTTCCTGTTTTATCAATTGTTCTATAATTTTCAGATCGTCAGGATATAGACCGAGTTCCTCAAGTCCAAGAAGAACAGATGATTTATCGAGGATTCTCATCACGACCCGTTCTCCATTGACCGTTGGTACGGTTGATATTCGCATGTCAACTGAATGATCGCCGAGTTTGATTCCGATCCGGCCGTCTTGAGGAAGTCTCTTCTCTGCAATATTCAGCATCGCCATTACCTTAATACGCGAAACAACGGCAGAGTGAATACGTTTGGGTAATGTGATGACATCATGCAGAATGCCGTCAACCCGGTATCTGACCTTTGTATCAGACTGATATGGTTCGACATGTATATCCGAGGCACGCTCCCTGAAGGCCTGTACCATCAGTTTATTGACAAGCCTGATAATCGGGGCTTCGGTCTCCATGACAGTGATATCCTGGATACTTTCGAGATCTCTTAATATCTCGTCTTCTTCCACGAAATCATCCATGATATCCTTGGCACTCTCTGCCTTCATCTCGTTGAGACGATTGATGGCAGCCAGAATCTCCTGTTTGGGTGTCAGAACCCGTTTGATGTCCGACACTCCCACAATTGTGGAGATGTCAAACATCGGATCCTGATCCAGGGGATCGTGGGCGGCTACAACCAGGCTGTCTTCGAGCCACTTGACTGGAACAATGGTATATTTCCTCAGAAACGTTACTGGAAGCTTGTCCAGGATCACGGGATCAACCTCAATATCTCCGATAATCGGCTGGAACTCTATGCCCCATTGCCTGGCCTGAACCTGCGTCATATCATGATCACTTACAGCGCCTGCCTGAACCAGGGCCTCGGGCAAAGATACACCCTTTTCCCGCTGGAGGGTTTTAGCCTTTTCCAGCGAGGCAGGATCTACAGTATTATTTTCGAGCAGCAACTCCTCAAGGTTCGAGACTCTCATCATGTTTTTCCTTGGTCATTTCGCTTTCAAAAGATTTGTATTCGCCATATTTCTCTTTATAAAGGGCATTCGTCTTTTCATCGGAGTCAATAATGGTGGGGGTAAGGAAAATATACAGGTTTGTCCGGTCCCTGTTCCTCGTGATTGTCTTGAACAGATAACCCAGAATCGGAATATCGCCCAGCAGTGGTACGCGGGAATTGCCAAAAGTAAGCGTATCGCCGATAAGCCCGCCAATCACCATGGTCTGGCCGTCTCCGACATTAACCGTGGTAGTGGCGGATCTCTTCAGGGTTGTCGGTGCAAATTCTTCTTCGCCGCTTCCCTCAACAAGGGTGGTAATTTCCTGAAATAGTTCCATGCGGATATAACCCTGCTGATTTATTTGGGGTGTCAATTTAAGGGTAACCCCGACATCACGATAGTCAAATGTGCGCACTGTTCTATTAATATTCGTCGAGTCAGTATCTTCCTTGGTTACATACGGAACATTTGCGCCGACCTTTATCTCCGCTTCCTTGTTGTCCATAGTGATGATCTGCGGAGTTGAAATGATGTTTACGTCTCCGTCCTCTTTCATGGCATTTATGAAGGAAGACATATTGGGAAACGTGACTGCGGAATCTCCATCGCCGATAGTGATAGCTTGCCCGACAACACCCAGCAAGGGACCAACCGGCAGATCTCCAGCTCCGGTTATAAAACTCTGACCTGTACGGGCAAAAGCCCCTCCGATCCTGTCTCCGCTGTCGTA
>JAFGIF010000291.1 GCA_016929755.1 Deltaproteobacteria bacterium
GCAGAATCTCTCGAGTCAATCGGCCCGTTTCCGACTGGCCCGGATTTTATTGCTTATGACCCCCCATCGGTAATTATATCCTCCCCGCTTTCAGACGGGGTCTTGCCAGAGGATACAGAAAATATTCTGGTAGAGGGCATCATTGATAAGAAACAAAATGAAATTATTGAAGTTTATGTCAATGGACAACTCTTGGATGAAAACGAGTTTGACCCACAAAGCGGGGAATTTCACAAATCAGTCCCGCTAGATAACAGCGACAAACCTTTCTTTTCTATCAACGTCAAGACAGTCTATGACGAAAAACATCGGCTTATTGTCAAGCAGCGAAGGGTGATACTTTTAGGCGAAGCCAATCAGATCGGAGAATTATTAACTGACGCCGTGATTCTTCACGGCAACCATGATTTTATAACAAATATTATAGACCTTGCATTTTCCGTACTCGAGGGTGAAAATATCGCCCTTCGGCTCTCTGACAGTATAGATTTCCCTCTTGGAGGCATTGATTTCTCACTCCAGCCCCGCACCGTCATGTTCCAGGGTATAAAACTATATCAACCAGATGAGGAATCACCGGGGTGTAGAATCGAAGAAATATCTGCAGCCGAGGGCGGTGGTTACAGAATTATAACCGATGTTTCATTCAATAAGACCATAATGGAGTTCAGCAACGCAAGCAGCCCCCTTCCGGTGGGCCGAAACTTCATCAACGTTCAGGCAAAAGACATCATTCTCTTAAACGGCCTTGTGCTCACTCTCCGGATTAATGCCGACAACGAACTGGATGTCCTTGCAAGTATAGATGAAAATGTTGTAATCCAAGAAGGTCCAAATTATGAGGCCTGGGTGGATACACCTCTCATCGAAACCACCAACATTATATTAGGTTTCATCTTTGATTTTATCGAGTTTATCTTTGAAGCCATATTGCAGTTCCCAATCGGAGATCTTTTTGCCCCGCTCGGGTTCAATATCAACATTCTTGATCTGCTGCTTTCACAAGATGCATTTACAAGTACCATCTCTGAATTCAACTTTACGGAATTAATCATTGACGTTGATACGGAAGATTCAATCGAGATAGTTGCAGATGCGGGTTTTAATCCGGTTGAGGGACAAATATTTACAGCATCCTATGCAACCCCTGATAATAACAACAAGCCAGAATTTATCCCGATCGGCACTACAAACTCAGTTGTTGTGCTCTCAGATGACTATTTTAACCAGCTTATCGCCCAATATCTGGCCGCATCTTTCGGTCAAGGCGCAAACGCATCCATTGATTTTGACCTTAATGATCTGATGGATGAATTCGGTATTGAGGCATGGTCCTGGCTCAAGATGCTCAGTCAGGAACCAAACGCCTATCCCAGAATGAAAATAAACCTCGCTATCAATACCGCCCCTCTTGTAGAACAGAAAAATGAAAGTGAAACAGTCATCGGGGTCCTGCACCTCCGAGATATTCGGATAGATTTTGTGGTTTTCGATGAAGTCAACACGCCTGATCCAGAATCGGATACAAGGGAAGTATGTCTGTTCAGCGGATCGTTTGACCGGGACATGGAAATTATCTGGAGCAATGAAGATATTACATTCCAGTTTTACCGGCCACAGCCATATATTGACTATAATTACGAAATCCTCTTCAATAGACTTGACCCGCTGGTATTTCCCGAGCAAATAAGCAATTTCGAGGATCTGATCGCCTCGGTTTTGAATCAGGGTATTGCAAAGTTTGCCCTTGTCGGCATCGCACTTGATAACCTGAATTTTGAAACAGATGGCTATATATCCATAGAAACCGATATCTCATCAGAAAAAGACCTGGATCAAATGATTCAGACAGAGCTTGCGGAAATTCTGGCTGATCAAGAGATGTGGTCTGCCAGCTTCGATTATATGGCAATTGCTGACGAAGCTACACAAGCATTCGCTATCAATCCTATTGACCCAGAGAATTACGCAAATGTTGTATATGCCGGTCCCGGCACGACAAACCCGGAAGAGACAGAAGTGTATTTCCGCGTCTCAGAATATCAAACAGATGGAAACGATCGCCTGAACTGGTTTGCATCTGTGTTCTTGAATGTGACAGCCCCGGAAAGTCATGTCATAACCGGAATATCGATTGATCCATCTCTTATTTATGATTTCTATATCGATTTGCTGGGTCAACCGTTTTATTTCGATCCTGAGTACTATGAAGAATTTGCCCTTGTGTGTGTCATTCGCAGCGGCTTACCAATGGAAGACTTGGTGGATAACAACCATGAAAACATCTTGGGAGATTCTTGGCCCTTGGGCAGAATCCCGAGACCGGAAATCGCCATCCCTCTGGAAATTGATTATGCTGATCAGGCTCTTCTCGAATTCCCGCTTGAACTTCCACCGTGTAAAAATGTCGGAATAGGTTTAAGGCTTAGAAAAGCACCTTCGGCACTTTTGACCTCAGAATTGTTTAAAATAGAAATGGAGGCTTTTGCTCGAAACATAACGGTCTATACCGCTGATATGAATATTGACGTCAGCCTTGACTAAAGGAGGGTTCAGCTGAAGACTTTCGCATCAGGCACTAATTTACATATTTATTTCTTGACAAATCTGAATGCGTGTTCTATATCTGAACTTTAATTCGAAATATGAATAAGAATTCACAGAAATTAAGCAGAAAAGCACGCGAGTGGGAATTCCGTAAGCAAGCCATCATCGAGGCTGCCCAAGAGGTTTTTCTGCGCGAGGGCTACCACAAGGCCACCATGGCCCAGATCGCCCGCAGGGCTGAATTCGGCATGGGCACTATTTATCAATTTTTCCCAAATAAGCAAATTTTGTTCACCCAAATTATCCTAAACAAGGTAGAGGGATTTATGCAGGGCCTCAAAGAATCCCTTGCGACTAAATTTACAGGAAAAGATCAGCTTAGATTGTTTATAGAATATAAAGTAAACCAGATCGAACTAACGCCTGAATTCCAAAAATTATTTATGGAAATCTTTTACATCCGACAACCAGACATTGCGTCTAAGATTATAAACAGATTGATAGTTCTGCATGCAGAAAACATGCAGATAATCCAAGACATCTTCAGCAGAATCAACAAGGAGGATAATTATAATTTTGATCCTGAGCTTATGGCCCTGACTGTTTTGGGTGTACTAAACCAAATAGCCAGCGACTGGTATTTAGGCCTGCTGTCAAAGTCGCCTGCTGAATATATTCCAGGTATCATGGATGGCATTTTCGGAGGAAAAAATAGTGAATAGAACATATGTAACTATTATGATTATCTGTCTTATTTTTTGGGCTAGTAGCATTTGGGCTCAAGAATCCATGTATCTCGAAGAGGCCATCCACATTGCCATATACAACAACCCGTCCATCAAAGCGCTGAATGAAGGGGTATATGGCAAAGAAATGGACAAACGCACCAGTTTTGCTCAGATGTTACCAAGGGTAACCCTCAACTATGGTTATGCAAGACTGAAGGAAGATCAGACCCTTGACATAGGGCAAGATTTATATCTTCCGGTTGTAAATGAAACCAACCCGCCTTTCTACAACAATCCTGATGACACCAATATTGTCAGTGATGAAAATGGGTTGCCGGTCTATGCCTATATACCCGGACAGGAAATCCCTATCGCGGACAAGGACCAGTACAAACTCTCCATTGAGATCGTTCAGCCTCTGTTTGCCGGCGGGGCTCTGAAAAACAGCTATAAGGTTGCTAAAAATGACGTGCTGAGTGCGGAATTGGACAAACAGCAGAGTATCCGGGAACTGAAGCTTAAAGTTATTGAGGCCTATTATGGGGTAACTGAAACTCGTCAGTTTCATGAAGTAGCTCAAAGCGGTGTTTTGTCGATTAAAGCGCAAATGGATATTGCCCAGGCCTTTTTTAATGAGGGCATGATTCCCAAGAATGATCTATTGGTAGCCCAGGTAGGTTACGCCGATGGCATGCAAAAGTTGATTGCAGCGGAAAATGCCGTGAAGCTGAGTGAATCAGGATTTAATCTGCTTCTTGCCCGCAATCTTTCTGTTCCTGTTATCATCGATACTGAAATCCCCATGCCTCCTCTGACAATTAACATTGAAGAGGCCACCGCCACGGCATTGGAACACCGACAGGAACTCAAAATATTGAAACTGCAAATGGACTCAGCCCAAAATGGAGTTAAAATAGCCAAGTCTGTCTATCTGCCTGGCATCGCTGCAACATACACGTATGAGCGTACAGGGGATGAGCCGGATGTTGAAGATGATACTTGGACCGCAGGAGTGGGGCTTAATTGGAATATCTTTGAAGGGACCTCCCACTACTGGAACGTCGCCAAAGCGCGCTCTGTGACCAATCAGTTGTCGTATCTCATGCAGGGCCAGCAAGAAAAAATAGCGCTGGAGGTAAAAATCGCCTATCTCTCAGCCCATGAGGCCATGGAAAGAACAAACGTGGCAATCAAATCTATTGATCAGGCACAAGAAAATCTCAGAATTGAGAAAGACCGCTTTAATCTACAGGTAGCCACTTCCGCTGATGTCCTGGACGCACAGGCTCTGCTGGACAAGGCACAGACGAACTATATTTCCGCAAGAGCTGACTATGCAAAAGCTATCGCAAAGCTTGAGGCTGCAATGGGAATACTCTAGGAGGGATACGGTTGAAAAGGATACTATACATAAATCTAATCATCATATTGCTTGCATGCTTTGCATGTCAGGGCAAAAAAGATGATCCTGCCTCTGATACTGCAGACAGCACCGCATCTCAATCCAAGGCCGAGGTCACGGTCTCAAAGGTCAAACAAGGTCCAATATTCAAGGCCTATACTGCAGTCGGCACAGTAATGCCGGATGATTACGCCAGGATAATGCCCAAAGTCGCTGGCAGAATTAAAACTATCCATGTTGATGAAGGTGATATCGTTGAAAAGGGAAAACTTCTCATGGAAATCGATACATCCGATTATGCCTGGGCATTAGAAAACGCAATTGCGATCATGAACCAGGCCAAGGCACAGCTTGAAAAAGCCCAACGATACTATTTCAACATGGAGAAACTGCATCAGGAAAGTGCGGTTTCCGATCAAACCTTCAAAGACACCCAAACCGCCTATGAATTGTCATTATATGCATATAATCAGTCGGTTGTGGCGGTGAAAAAGACCGAACAGGATCTCAAGGAATGCAGTGTAATCGCCCCTATTGCAGGTATTGTTACGAACAAGTTCGTCAACTATGGGGAATTGACCGGCCCTACTGCTTCCTCGCCGGCCTTTGTAATTATGCAAATGGATGTCGTAAAAGTCGAAGTTGATCTCCCGGAAGAGGCTTTCGGCTATTTGAAAATAGGCAACCAAAGTATGGTCACCCTGGATGCGATTCAAGATGAGAGCTTTAGGGGCAAGATTACCAAGGTCTACCCCACTATTGATCCCGTAAGCCGGACTTTCAAGGTCACCATCAGCATCTATAATCCTAAATTAAAACTTCGTGCAGGCATGACCGCCAGGACAAAAGTCATTGAAAAAGCACGAGAATATTCGCTCTATACACCCAAGTCAGCGGTAATGCAGGGTGAAACCGGATACTTTGTATATAAAATTGCAGGCAGCATAGTGCAAAAATCTCTTGTTGGCGTAGGGATCGAGGGCGATGATATCTTTGAAATCACCGCAGGCCTATCAGTAGATGATTTGGTTGTAACCAAGGGCCTCACGGGCCTGAAAGATGGCATGGAAGTCACGGTTAACCTGGCAGAAACTGAAGAATCCTCCGAATTGCAAAGCATCCCTCAGCAACACAAAATTCAAAGCCAACTTATGGCTATGATTCTGCGCGAACCCAAAACCCATTGCTTTGATATGCAAACGCACCTGTCGACATATTCCCTTGCAATATGTTCCATAGAGGCATAAAGCGTGACACTCCCTGAATTTTCAGTCAAAAGACGCATCACGATCACCATGTTTATCCTTATCATCACTTTGTTCGGAGTGATCTCCTTTACCAATTTAGGGCTTGATCTGCTCCCGGAGCTTGAATTTCCCTTTGTATCCGTCGTAACCACCTATGAGGGGGTCGGTTCCGAAGAGGTGGAAACGCTGATCACAAAATACATCGAACAGGCAGTCAGCACTGTCGAAGGAATCAAAGAAGTTACATCCTTATCAAGCGAGGGAATATCCAGTGTTTATATTGAGTTTGAATGGGGAACCAACCTGGATTTTGCCGCCCAGGATGTACGTGAAAAATTAAATTGGATCACCGATTTTATGCCAACTGATGCCGATACCCCGATGGTGCTGAAATTCAATGCATCGGACATGCCTATCCTGGAGTACGGTGTCACCGGTATGGATAACACCCTGCGTCTCAGAGATTATCTGGATGATACGGTCCGTCCTCGGCTGGAACGTTTGGAAGGAATTGCCTCGGTATATATCTGGGGTGGTAAAGAGCGTGAAATTCAAGTTCAGCTTGACCCGAACAAGCTCAAGGCCACCGGCATCTCCCTTCAACAGGTCACTCAAGCAATTCAGGCCGGCAACCTCAATCTTTCGGGCGGCCATGTGGAAACCCTTCAGAGAGAATATCTGATCAGAACGACCGGCTACTATGACAGCCTGGAAGAAATCAGGAATACAATCGTTTCGGTCACAGATAAAGGCAAACCTGTTCACTTGAGGGACTTGGCCGTTATCAAGGACGATTTTGTAGAATTGCGGGGATATGAACGCACAAACCGTGAACCAACCGTTATCCTGGCCATCATGAAGCAGTCCGGCTATAACACGTTGCAGGCCGTTAATCTCGTCAAGGCCGAAATGGAATCCATGCAAAAGGATTTTCCCGAAAGCATGGATCTCAAGCTGGTCTTTGATCAGGGTGAATTCATCCAGAAATCCATTTCATCGACCGGCTACAACGCACTGCTGGGCGGTGTTATCGCGGTCTTCGTTGTTTATATATTTCTGCGCGCGTTTCGTCCGACCTTAACCATTGCTCTGGCTATCCCTCTTTCAGTCATCACCACCTTTATCGGCATGAATGCATTGGGTTATACTTTTAATATTATGACCCTGGGAGGAATCGCCCTTGGAGTCGGGCTTCTGGTTGACAATGCGGTCGTAGTCATTGAAAATACTTTCAGACATCTGGAAAGCGGCAGTCCCAGGGAGACTTCCGCCATCCTTGGTGCCAACGAAGTAGGCCTGGCCATCACTGCCAGCACACTGACCACCATGGCGGTGTTCCTGCCTATGAGTCTATCACAGAGTATAGCCGGCAAACTTGCCAGGCCTCTTTCTTTTACAGTCTGCATTGCTCTTTTAGCATCTTTATTTGTGGCCGTTACAATCATTCCCGCCATTGCGGCAACTATTTTCAAGAAAGAAAAAACAGTCACTGCTGCTCTCAAAGGCAAAGGCTGGACATTATTTATCCGTAAAAGATATGCTGAAGCTCTTGCCAAGTCATTGAATCACAAGGGTAAAATATTGATTGGGGCCTTTTTAAGCCTTGTCGCGGCTATTGCTATTGTCCCTGTTCTGGGTACTGAGTTCATGCCTCGCCAGGATGTCCCCATGGCACTTCTCGACATCACCCTTCCGGTAGGCACTGTCCTTGCAGAAACCGACCACCTCACCCAGCAGATCGAAAATCTCTTTCTGGAACGCGAGGAAGTCATCACTTGTGTCAGCATGGTGGGCATCACCAGTGGAGCCAAGTATCAGACAGCGCAAGGCGAAGGTGTGGCAGGTGTCAATTCAGCCCGAGTGTTTGTACGCTTTGTGGATATAAAAGATCGCGACAAGAGCGCAGATACGATTATAAATGAAATCAGAGAGCGCTTCCCGGATCTTGAAGGTGTTGATTACCGGTTTCAAGATATTTCGGGAGGGTTCTTCGGCAGTTCGGGATCACCCATCGAAATTAACCTTTACGGTGCGGACCTCGACACGCTGAACACGCTCAGCGCAGAGCTGATAGAACGCCTGAAAAACGTTGAAGGGCTCAAGGACCTGGAATCATCTCTAAAGAAGAGTAAACCTGAAATCCACATTAAAGTCGACCGGGAAAAGGCCTCCAAGCTGGGCTTGAGTGTATATCAGATTGCTGCAAATGTTGAGACCGCAATGCTGGGCAAAGTGATCAGCCGATACCATGAGGCCGGCAAAGAGAGCGATATCAAGATTCGTTTCCAGGAACCCTATCGTGAAAACATTGAAGGTCTCTTGAATATCACCATACAGAACCCGCTTGGGAATACTATCAGCCTCTCACAGGTTGCTGCGCTGAATAAAGACTATGGCCCTATTACCATAAACCGCAAAAATCAGGAACGGGTAGTTACTGTCAGCGGTACCAATTTCGAGAGGGATCTGGGCAGTATTGCCCGCGATGTCCAGGACAACCTGAAAGGATTGACTATACCCGAAGGTTATTTCTATGAGATCGGGGGGGCTTACGAGGATCTGCAGACCTCATTTGTCGAACTGTCCAAGGCCTTTGTTATTGCAATCATACTGATCTACATGATCATGGCCGCCCAGTTCGAATCTCTCACACAACCGCTTATCGTTATGTTTACATTGCCGCTGGCCTTCATCGGGGTAGTTTTGGGGCTGTTCATTACCGGCAAGAGTCTCTCTGTTCCGTCATTCATGGGGTTGGTAATCCTTATGGGCATCGTGGTCAACAACGGCATCGTGATGATCGATTACATCAACCATCTCAGAGCGCGCGGCATGCATAAACTTGAAGCAATTATCGAGGGCGCCAGCATACGACTCAGGCCAATCCTGATCACCTCAGTAACCACCATCTGCGGTATGTTTCCCATGGCCTTTTCCACCGGCGAAGGTTCTGAAATGCGCTCTCCCATGGCTGTAGCGGTTGCCTTCGGGCTGCTTTTTGCAATGGTGCTGACTCTCTTTGTTGTTCCGTCTGCCTATGCCATTATAGATTCAATCTCTGCCAGAGTACTCAAAAAAACAGATACTCTCGTTAATGGCACTGATCAGTGATATATTGCTAGATACTATTGAGTATGTTAACCATGCTGCATGATACCTGACAAACTTCTTAAGCACGAAATCAGCCGTGTGCTTGATACCGCTCAAGAAAAAAGAGCGTGGGCAATCATCGAATCTCCTTACGCGCAACAAATTCTTGACCATATCTCAACCCAGGACAGCTACTTGATCATCAAATCCGTCTGGGGTACAGACAGCCAGATCCTCATACAATACATCCAACCTGAAAAGATATGTGATTTTATCGATCTGGATTGCTGGGAAAATGACACTCTTTCGATCCAAAAACTTATTGAGTGGTTGCGTGAACTCTTGAATACCTCTCCGGAAACACTCGCAAAAACTTTAGATAAAATTGATATTGAACTCATTGTACTGCTGTTACAGTCATACCTTGAAGTGGTCCAACTCTCACCAACCGATGATAATATCCCCGACCTGATAAATGCAGGCTTTGAAACACTCGATGATATCTACTACATTCGTTTTTTTCGAGAGTGCGAAGAAAACGAATTCATCAAGTCATTGATGAATATCATATTTGATCAGCACCAGGGAATGTACTTTCTTGTTATGGGTTCAATCCAATTCGAATTCTCTTCCAGCATGCTGGACCAGGCTTATCAAAACCATACACTCCGCCTGATTGAACTGGGATTTCCAGAGCGCGAAGAGGCCATGCGCATCTATAAGAGAGCCTCGATAAAAACCCTGATCCACAAAGGTATTCAGAAACAAAAAATACCCCATCTAGAACAGGATGAATATACCCTGCCAACCCTCTATCATGAGCACCTTTCACACAGCAAGGAAATAGTCTTTCAGGCCCTTGGTAAAACCGATTATGATACTCAACAAAGGTTTCTTTTTGAAATGGTTTACTTGACAAATAAAATCATTGTGGCCGATTACCGGCCCATCAATGAAGTTGAGGAAATTCAACAGGGACTTTCCAAAGCCAAGGCCATTACATCTCTCGGTCTTGAAATCGCCGAACAGGAAATGAAGCTGCCTGCCTGGCGTATCATTAAGGAAATAAATGCCGATACTTTATTTTCACTTGGATATAATGCAATAATCCAGAAGCAAAAGCGCTTAAAGAAAATCCTAAAAACAATTGATCTCTCTCTGATCCCGCCCGCATATAGAGATTTTGTAGAAGGCCTTCTCAGCAAGCGACCTCGCTATCTGGGTCATGAATATTCATCCCTTGCACAAATCAATACCACAAGCTGTATGTTGGATCGACTTGAATCAATGATTTCAATTGTGGAAACCATGGATTGGCGCAAAGAACTCAGCAGTTTTTCGGTAACCAATCTCAAGTCAGACCAAGAAATAGACTTGGAAAACATAATCATCACTACTCTGGCACTAAACATCCTTGAAGGTAAAACAACCTTCAGACCCCTTAGCATTGAAGAAACCACCTCTTTTCTTGAACTTATCACTGAAATTGGGAATAACGGACAAAGGAGATGCGTTCCAGGGTTGGTCAGGGATGCAACCACTCTGCTTGCGACTCTTTCTTATGCGGTCACACCGGAGATCGTATCCGATACCGCCAAGAACCTCATCGCTAGTATTGAAGATGAGATTGCCGGCCTACAGGAGATCCAGGATCTTGATCCTCGCTTTATTTCCTGTCTGGTAATTAGGCTGCCGTCCTGACGAGTAATGCATCTATGATTTTTATTCTATATTGAGATTCTTTCCCATCATTTTGTTACAATTTTCATGACAATGATGCGGATGAGCAGACCTTGAAATTTTGCAATCCGATTCCTACTTGTAAATAAAATGATTGTTAAAGGAGGTAAAAATATGGCGAGAATTGATTTTGGACTATGGGACCCCCGTAGCGAGATGGAACGGTTTTTTTCAGGATTCAGGCGTGCCACTTCAGAAAGTTCTCCCCCTATGAACATATTTACCAGCGAAGAAGGTGTTGTCATAACATCTGAAATGTCCGGAATCGATCCGGAGAAAATCGAACTTTCTGTAGTCAATGATAAGCTCACAATCGAGGGAATTAAGCCTGTCATTGAATTGAAAGAAGGAGAATCCTGGCATCGCAGAGAGCGCGGGTACGGGAAGTTCCACCGCAAAGTACGCCTGCCATTCTCGGTGGAGGGAGACAAGGTTGAGGCAACCTATGAAAACGGCATTCTGAAAGTATCCCTTCCTCGAGCTGAAGCAGATAAACCACGCAAAATTTCCGTAAAGATGGCTGAATAAAGGAGGTGCTAGCCATGACAGATGAAGCAAAAACGATTCAACCACAAAAGACGCAGATGCAGGATGCGGCAGCAACCGAACGTACAAAAGACCGCCGGACTTATATCCCCAGAGTCGATATCTACGAAGACGACCAGAATAACTTGAGAATCCTGGCAGATATGCCGGGAGCAAATGAAAAATCCGTCAGCATCACTCTCGAACAGGATGTTCTGACCATTGAAGCCAGTGTGGATAATGTAGAATTTTCAGGACATACGCTTTCCTATGCAGAGTATGGGGTTGGAGACTATTACCGGGCCTTTACTCTGTCTGAAAAGATCGATCGCGAAAAAATTGAGGCCCGAATGAAAAATGGTGTACTAAGCATCCTGCTTCCCAAGGCAGAACCGCATAAAACCCGCAAAATCAAAATTCAGGCGGGTTAATTCATAAGAAAGAAAGGAGGTAATCAATCATATGGATATCAAATATATGTCTCCCTGGAAAAAACGTGGCAATATTCCTGTCAGACCTGCGGTGGAGAGCCGCTCTTTAGAAACATTCCATCGGGCAATCAACCAGCTATTCGATGATTTCTTTTCAGGCTTTGATCGTTCACCCTTCGGCACACTCGAGGATATCAGCGAATTCTCTCCCTCTCTGAACATGTCCGAAGACGAAAAGAATGTTACTGTCACAACAGAGCTTCCCGGAATGGACGAAAATGATATCAATATCAATATCAGCAAGGATACCTTAACAATTAAAGGTGAAAAAAAGGAAGAAAAAGAAGAAAAAGATAAGGAATCCTACTATCGAGAACGCTCATTCGGTTCATTCCAGCGAGTGTTGTCCCTTCCCGGAGGAATCGATGTAAACAAGACCGAAGCGTCCTTCAAAAAAGGTGTCCTGACAATCACCATGCCGAAGCTAGAAGAGGAAAAAAAGGCCACCAAGAAGATTAAAATCAAGAACGAATAAAATCATAACTATTGAAACCATGGAGCTTGATGCTCTAATTTTTTTACAACGATTTGCTGTTTGCTTTTAAGATCAGAAATCTTCTGATCTTAAAAGCAATGAGAAGTTATTTGAAACATAGCCAAGACAGGGACATGAGACGGGCCAAAGACTTATTCACCAGGCCCGTCTCCACCCAATTTGAATTATTCAGCAGCAGATTCAGCTTCGGCTTTCAGCTCTCTATCGGCCAGCCAGCGCCCCTTATGTTCCTCGCAGTAGGCCTTGGTTGCCCAACCGGTAAACATGATCTGAACCGTGCCCGGATTAGCAAAGGTTCCCAGATAAATATGAGCAATGACAAATGATGCTACTGCAAATACGCTCATCACATGCAGCATGTAAGCCCAGCGTGCAAGCACGACCGGGAAGACCAAAGGATTCCACATGACCAGCCCGCTCAATACAATAATAATGCCGAAGACTACCACAAACCAGAAGAAAATCTTCTGCCCGGCATTATACATCCCGGCTGGCGGCAGATCCTCAGCCTCCCAAAGATAGCCTCCGGCCTGCATAATCCATTTGCCGTCATCCGCAACGAACTTGCACTCATGCCACCACATGATCATGGCGGCTATCAGAGAGACTGCAAACACCACCCCGGAAAATATATGCATCCATTTAGTGGCATAGTATCCACCTAAAAGAGTCGGGATAATTTCCCATTGGTGGAACATGAGGCCAAGACCGGTTAACAGGGCAAATAAACAGCTTCCGGCCAGCAACCAGTGGGTAATCCGTTCGGTTGCATCCGTAACTCTGACCATTCCTTCTCTCTTAGCCATCTGCCTCACCCCCTTCCTCTTTTTCTGAAACTCTATGCGGCCCCTTGATCATGTAATGCAAGGCCGCCAGACCTGCCACACCGCCGATGCCAAGCAAGGTGAAGGGTTTGAACAGGTTTTTCCACCACAGTATTGTGGTCGGCATCTTGGGGTTTGGGTTCACATGCTGAAGCTGAGCAAGCTGTATTTCAGTTGGAATAACATAGAGAACATGGGTCTCGTATTTCGGATTGGACGGGTATACCGCTCCACCAACCGCATCAGCTCTTTTGTGGGCTTGTTCGATCATTTGCTCTTTCGGCCCGAACTGGAGACAACCGGTCGGACAGGCATTCACGCAGGCCGGGGGCTTGCCGTCAGTTATCCTGTCATAGCATAGGGTACACTTGGCAATTTTCTCTTCCTTTTTCGAATAGCGTGGGATATCAAACGGACATGCAACCACACAGGCCTTGCATCCGATACAGAATCGCTTGTCATGAACAACCGCACCGGTATCTGTCTTGACAAGGGCCCCGGGTGAAGGGCAGGCCTTAACACATGCCGGCCAGTCACAGTGCATGCATGCATCGTGGCGCATGATCCATTTTGTGCCGCCATCTTCTTCAAATTCGTCATACCTGATCAGGGTCCATGTATCGTATGAAAGGTCCAGGGGATTCTGCAGTGATCCGGAAAAACCCGTCTTCTCTGCAGGCAATTCATTCCACTGTTTGCAGGCAACCTGACATGCTCTGCAACCGGTACATTTTGTCAGATCAATGAGTTTAATATATTCAGCCATGATTTTACACCTCCTCCCTGTTAACATCTACCAGGAATGCCTTGTACTCAGGGATCATGGTGTTTGCATCTCCGATAAGCGGGGTTAAGTCATTGGCAATGCTTCCGGTCACGCGACCCTTATATCCGAAGTGCCACAGCATTCCGATCTGATGGAGTTTCTTGCCATCGACCACGAATGGTCTGAATCTCTTGGTTACCATGGCATAAGCAACGATACCTTCCAGATTTCTGATAGAGGTAATCCTGACCTTGTTCCCGTTTTTGATGCCTTTCTCCTTGGCCAACTCTTCACTCAGTTCTATGAACATATCCGGTACGAGTTCGCCAAGCCATGGCAGCCATCTGGTCATCTGCCCTGCCTGCCAGTGTTCGGTTACCCGGTAGGTGGTGCAGACAATGGGGAATTTGTCTTTATCAGGACTGCCGAAGACACAGGCTGCTGCACCTTCGACCAGCATCGGATCGCATACCTGGCCCTGGACAGCCTTATCCCAGCGGAAGATCACCGGAGATTCCTGCTGTTTGGAAAGAAGGTTTCTGACCTGTGATTCCAGTGGTTCATAGTGCTCGGGGAACGGCCCATCCGCCATGCCCGGGGCAAAGAGCCTTGCATGACCATACGGCAGCATGATAAACGCATATTTGCTGCCCGGGGCCCAACCGCCGTCAGGAACATCACCCAGCCACTTTTTGGAAAGCCCATCCCACCAGATAACAGGTTTATCTTTGGCCCAGGGGTTTCCCTGCATATCAACGCTTGCCCGGTTATAGATAATCCTCCTGTTTACCGGCCAGCACCACGACCAATCATGGAAAAATCCCTGTCCGCTGGGGTCGGAGGTTCCTCGACGCATCATCTTGTTCTCGGTATCCGATACCGAGTTGCAGTAGAGCCAGTTTCCGCTGCACGTGGAACCGTCGTCCTGCAGGAATGCAAAACTCGGCACCATCTGGCCGGCCTTATATACCTTGCCATTGATCTCCTTATCCTTTAGGAAAAAGCCGTTGATCTCCTTGGCAACCTCACGCGGATTGGGATGGTGAACGTGTCCATCCATGCCCATCTTTGCATAATCCCAATTCAGATCGAGGATCGGTGCCGGGAATGCACCGCCCTCTTTCTTATAGAGTCCTTTGAGCTTGTAGACGAGTTCGGTTATGATATAAAGATCGTCCCGGGCATCTCCGGGAGGATCAGTGGCCTTCCAGCGCCACTGTGCCCAGCGCCCTGAGTTGGATATGGATCCCTCTTTTTCCATGGATGCCGCCGCCGGGAGTAAAAATACCTCGGTATTAATTGCTGATGGATCGACCCCGGCTTCCTTCTGCCAGAAACTGGCAGTCTCGGTCTCCCACAGATCAACCGCAACAAGCCAATCAAGCTTGGCAAGTGCTCGCCTGACAAGGCGGGAACTCGGACATGCCACGGCCGGATTCTGTCCCCAGCAGAACAGTCCCTTGATCTTCCCCCATGCCATCTGCTCGATAATGGGAATTGTAGAATAGTTTTTGCCATTGTCGATCTTGCCGAGATAGCTGTATCCGGTCTCCAGATCTGCGTCCCTCCAGAAAGCCTTGAGCAGGCTGGCGGAATATTTCGGATAATTCCCCCACCAGTTGGCACTCATGGGATCATTACTGACCGGAGTACTTTCTTTAACATACTGTTCATATGTCTGCTGAGATGCCTTCGGCGTATTGAGATAGCCGGGCAGGATATGGAACAGTGCCGCGTGGTCAGTGGACCCCTGCACGTTACTCTCTCCACGCAGTGCATTGATACCACCTCCGGCAACACCGATGTTGCCCAGGAGAAGTTGCAAGACTGCATATGATCTCACGTTCTGGGATCCGTAGGTATGCTGTGTTGCACCCATCGCATACATGATAGTTGCTGATTTTTCAGGCTTATGGGTAGATGTGTATAAATCGTATACCTCATCATAAGCCTTGGGATCTCCACCGGTTATTTCGCAGACTGTCTTAATGTCATAGCGCGAATAGTGTTTCTTCATGAGTTGATAAACACAATTGGAATCTTTGAGTGTCGGGTCTTTCTTGGGATTGCCGTCGGCATCCATCTGATACTTCCAGGTTGTTTTATTGTATTTACTATCGCTAAGGCCCGAGAAAACACCATCGAGATCTGTCGGTCCTCTGAATTCCGGATCCACCAGAAAGGCGGCATTGGTATAATTGACCACATAGTCCTTCTGGATCCTGCCATTTGTAAGGGCATAATTGATCATGCCCCCGATAAAGGCAATATCAGAACCTGATCTCAGACGCACATAGTTGTCTGCAGTTGCAGATGTCCTGGTAAACCTGGGGTCAACATTGATGAGCTTGGCCCCTCTCTTTTCTCTAGCTTCATTAACCCACTTGAAAGAGATCGGATGATTCTCGGCAGCATTGGACCCTATGATCATGATGACATCAGCATGTGCAATATCTATCCAGTGATTTGTCATTGCCCCACGACCGAATGAGTTCGCCAGACCGGCGACAGTGGAGCTGTGTCAGATCCGAGCCTGGTGCTCTATATACACCAGGCCAAGTGCCCGTTTAAATTTTACCAGTGAGTAAACCTCTTCATTATCGAGACCTGCGCCTCCCAAGGAGGCAATATTCTCAACTCTGTTTACAATTTGGCCTTTAGAGTTTCTCTTTTGAAAACCCTTGTCCCTGGCATCTTTGATTTTTCTAACTATCCGATCCAAAGCCCAATCCCACGATTTTTCCTCCCAGTGGTCCGAGCCTGGAGCCCGGTAAAGCACAGCGTTAAGGCGTTTATCGTTGTTTGGTATCTGGAATAATGCACTGCCTTTGGAACACAACGAACCACGGTTTACCGGATGATTGGGGTCACCCTCGGTATTAATGACCTTGCCGTCTCTGACATGTGCAATAATACCGCAGCCCACGGCACAATACGGGCAGATTGTCGGGACCTCGCTTGCATAACGGATTTTACGTGGCTGAGCCAAGGCCGGAGTCACACCTACACCGACACCGATACCCGCAACAGCTAGTGTCCCGCCGGTAAGCTTGAGAAAACTCCTCCTGCTAATGTCCATAGCACCCTCTCCTGGAAAGTATTTTACTACAGCCAATATTTATACAATATTACAAGATAAAGTTACAATAGAAAAATGGCCGTTCATTCATTTCAAAACTATGTTTTATTTAGCATATTACGCATATTTTGATTTTTGCGAGTGTTTTTGACGGGAATCCTTGACTTGCTCTCGAACATAACATATGTTGCTCGACATGGATTGGGATGCAATTATTCAGGCTTATCCTCACGATGCCGATCAAATTATGCAGGCAAAAGATCTCGCTGAACATGTTGATGCAGAATTTGACCATCTCGAGATTCCCGACCTTGGAGATTGCAGCGAACCAATCGGCGCCAAGCAGTTGATTCCGATCCAGCCATTGTCAGGGGCATGTAAAACTGCCTGGAAAAATTTTTACGGAAATGAACCCTCCTGGGACATCCAAGGCTCTCTTGCAAAATTCTTTATTGAAGATGCCCTGCCAGACGATATCCCGGAAGCACAGCGTGATGCTGCGGGAATAATTATCCGTGCAGCAGTAACAGGATATCTTAAACGTCTTTTGGAACGCAACAAAAATCTCTTGCCGGAAAACTGGAATGAGGGCAAATGCGCATTCTGCTCCACCTATCCCCGCATTGCCTTTGACTCAGAAACATCCAGAACCATGTTCTGCCCCTTATGCGGATATTCCTGGGAATTCCCGCGAATAAAATGTCCGTTCTGTAATAACACGGATTTTCATACCCTCGGATACTTCGAGACCGATGGCATTGCTCATGTGCGGGTCTATTTCTGTCGTGAGTGTTCATGCTACATTAAGGCCGTCGATACGCACGAATACAGAGCCTTTGACGCCGAAACAGAAAACGTACTCAGCCTTGAGATGGATCTGCTCGCCAAACAAGAAGGATTCAAGGAAAACGCCTAGGTATTGAAGTTATTCTTTGCTTGTGGGCTTTCTTACCATATATGCTACCCAGATGCTGATCTCATAGAGCCCAAGCAGTGGAACAGCCAGCAAGACCTGCGAGATTACATCCGGGGGTGTAAGGACGGCTGCCACAACAACTACGATTATAATGGCATATTTTCTCTGCTTGCGTAACATCTTGTGATTGACGATTCCAAGCTTGGCTAAAAAAAAGATAAACACCGGCAGTTCAAAGGTGATCCCGAACGCCAACAGCAACCGGATCGAAAGACTAAGATACTCCTTAAGTGCAGGCAGGGCGTATATGTTGTCCGTTGAAAATCCCAAAAAAAACTTGAACCCGAAGGGAAATACAACGTAGAAAGCAAAGGCCACACCAATCCCGAAAAACATTGTTGCCACGATCACAAAAGGCGCAACATATTTACGTTCCATCTCATACAAACCCGGCATGATAAACTTCCATATCTGATATAGAATGACCGGCGTGGCCAGCACGAGACCGGCAAAAAATGAAACCTTCAGGTAAGTAAGAAACGCCTCGGGCAACGAGGTGTAGATCAAGTGACTGTTCTCCGGCATGACTTTTACCAGCGGAGCAACAAGGAAATTGAAGATCTGTTTGGAAAATGCGTACGATGCAAGAAAACCTACACCAACAGCAGCCAGACATTTAATAAGTCGCCAGCGAAATTCCTCAAGATGTTCGGTTATGGGCAGTTTTTCCTCTTCCAATATATCAGGCCTCTATTTCATCAGGATCATACTGGCTGAGATCTTTTGTATCCTGTTCCTCTTCAGAATTATCCGACTTATCCTCATCGGAGGGCTCATCTACTGGAGTGCTCGTTTCAGGAATAGAGTTTTCATCCTCATTATCTTTTCTTTTGTACGAATTATCTGCCGATATATCAAAACCTTGCTTTAAATCCTGGGTTGCACGTTGAAACTCGCCCATAGCTCTGCCTAGGGCCTTAGCAATATCGGGAAGTTTTTTCGGCCCTAAAACAACAAGAGCTACAATCAAGATTATAAAAAGTTCCTGTCCACCGATACCGAACATACCCGTGACTTATAGATTGTTTTGTATAGGGTGTCAAATACAAGCCCGAAAGAGGACAAATTCCAGAAAATACTGTATTGTGTTTGACTAAAATATACAGGTTACATAATCTATAATACTATGGAAAGAAAAAGCGTTGTCCAGCCCGTCATAATCAAGGGGATCGGCCTGCATAGGGGAAATCTGATCAAGCTCACCATCAGGCCCCATAACAAGGGAATTATCTTTGTCAGAAAAGGTTTAAAAATTCCTGTTAAGCCGGATAATATAGTGGATACACGACTTAATACAACCCTGGGGTTACGAGGGGTATCAATATCAACGATCGAACACCTGATGTCGGCCCTGTTCGGGCTGGGCATTACTGATTGCGAAGTGGAAGTATCCGGTGATGAAATTCCGGCTATGGACGGCTCAGCATTGCCCTTCGTTGAGCATATTGAACAGGCCGGTATTATTAGCCTGGAAAGTGAGCTAAGCTCAATCGTTATAGAATCCAGCCTGAATGTTAGGCGGGGTGATTCATGGATAGAGGCATCACCGGGAAACTTTCGCGTCAGCTATGAAATAGACTTCCCGGAGGTTGCCATTGGCCGACAATGCCTGGAATATACCGGAAACGGATATGTTCATGAGATTGCACCGGCCCGGACATTCGGCAGGCTTACAGATGTAGAGAAGATGCGTGCCCAGGGCCTTGCCCTGGGAGGCGGTCTTCACAATGCAGTCGTGGTCGACGCTGAAAAGGTTCTCAATCCGGAAGGGCTGCGTTTTGCAGATGAGTTTGTACGGCACAAGGTCCTCGATATCCTGGGGGACCTGTGGACGCTGGGAGCACCGCTGGAAGCGGAAATACGGGCCTATAAGGCCAATCATGAATTGCATATAGAACTGGCAAAAATGATTCAATCAGAGTATCTTGGGAGCAATTCAAAGTAAAATGATGATTGAGAATAGCCACGACCCACAAAAGAAACGCGTGCAAATCCTTTTCGCTATAATCAGAGACAAGATGATGTCCAGGCGCAACAGAGAAATGATCATCATTCTCATAATCATCGGATTCATTATCCTGCTGAGTATCGCCGAAACAAATCTAAGCAGTTCCAAGACTCTGCCATCCAGCAATATTCTGGTCTTTGCATTGATCAATCTCAATGTAGTTCTTCTGATTCTGGTAATATTCCTTGTCACAAGGAATATAGCCAAGCTCCTGCTTGAAAGAAAACGGGGTGTCCTGGGCGCAAAGCTGCGGACAAAACTTGTTGCTGCCTTTGTGACGCTGACCATAATTCCCACCATGGTTCTGTTTATTACCAGTATCATTTTTTTAAACCGCAGCATGGAGAGCTGGCTTTCAACAGAGGTCGAAACCGCAATCGAAGAATCCATGAATGTAGCCAATATCTATTATGAAGAGGCCTCGGCCGACGCCATTCATTATGCAAAATCCATATCAGATGAAATAACCAAACGAAGGCTTCTGAAAGAGGGCAATCTTGAAATCCTGAAATCATTGCTGGAAGAGAAAATGGCACTTATCCGCTTTTCTGCAGTCGAAATATTCTCCGCCCAGGGAGAAGAACTGGTTAAAATCATATCACCGGACATTACCGTTGCCAGCCTGCCAAGCCCGGAGTCCAGCACTGTCAAGGCTGCCATGAAAGGAGATGCCATCCCGATCATCGTCCGCACAGGCAAAGCCGACCTTATTGAAGGGGCCGTGCCAATCCGCTCATCGTTCAACCCCAAAGATGTGGTCGGTGTGCTGATCGTGGACTACTATATACCTGAAAGTCTTTCCGGTAGATTGGGGATTATCAAATCGTCCTTTGCAGACTACATCCAGAGCCTCAAGTTGAAAGGACCTATCAAAGCCGGCTACATTATCATCCTGACCTCTGTGACCCTGTTGGTGATCTTTTCTGCCATATGGTTCGGTCTCAATATTTCCAAAGGCCTGACCAATCCTATCGAAACCCTTGTCGAGGGCACTCAACGCATATCAAGGGGAGATCTAGGCTTTACCCTGGATGTACCTTCGGACGACGAACTTGGCATCCTTGTTCAGGATTTCAACTCAATGGTTTACGATTTGCGCGAATCCCGCAAACATCTTGAAAACACCTATAACGAATTGGCATACCGCAATCGATACATCGAAACTGTCTTGAATAATGTCTCAACCGGAGTGATTTCCATCAACAGCGAAGACTGCATCTCAATGATCAATCCTTCGGCCCAGAAGATGTTGGACATAAAAACCGACAAGGTGTTGGACAAACCGTTCATGGAAGTCCTCAAAAAAGAGCATATGCCGATGGTCAGCGAACTTCTCGACAGCCTCAAACATTCTCGCAGCACTGCAACTCAGAGACAGATAACTCTGTCCATAAAAGAATCCAGCTTAACCCTGGTCGTCAATGCCTCCATGCTCTACGATCACAACAATGAATACATGGGCATGGTTGTGGTTTTTGACGACCTGACCCAATTACAGAAAATGCAGCGCATGGCTGCCTGGCGTGAAGTTGCCAGACGAATTGCCCATGAAGTCAAAAACCCCCTTACTCCGATACAGCTTTCAGCCCAGAGACTCAGGCGTCGTTACCTGGACACTATCAAGGATGATTCCCAGGTTTTCGACGAATGCACCAAGGTCATTATAAATTCTGTGGATGAAATGAAACATCTGGTGGATGAATTCAGCGCATTTGCCAAAATGCCAAGCTCCATGCCGGTTCCCAACAACCTGAATCAGGTCGTACAGGATTCCGTCACCCTCTACAGAGAGGCACATCCGCAGATAGAATATGTTATAGAAACCGATGAAGGTTTGCCGCTGGTAGAAATCGACAGTGCCCAGATGAGCAGGGCCATAGCAAATTTGCTGGAAAATGCCAGCATTGCAGTCTTGGAAGCCGATAATTCCGCCAAGAAAGTATCGATAAAAACATCCTATGATCCCGACATTCATCTGGCCACACTCGATATCATCGATACCGGGACCGGTATACCATCAAATGTTCGGGAAAGATTGTTTGAACCGTATTTCTCAACCAAAAAAGGTGGAACCGGCCTGGGGCTTGTGATCGTGAATAGAATTATTACTGATCACAATGGATTTATCCGGGTACGGGACAATGAACCGACAGGCACCATTTTCAGCATTGAACTTCCGGTAAAGGAGTAACACATGAAGCACACTATCTTAATAGTTGACGATGAAGAAAGCATACGGCTCTCGCTGAAGGGCGGATTGGAAGATGAAGGATTTCATACTATTCTGGCTGAAAGCGGCGAGGAAGGCTTAAAAACATTTCAATCCCATGACATTGATCTCGTTCTCTTGGATATCTGGCTGCCCAACATGGATGGATTACAAGTCCTTGAACAAATGCAAAAGCATGACCCAACTCTTCCGGTAATTGTAATGACCGGCCATGGATCAATTGAAACCGCGGTTCGGGCAATACGACTGGGTGCACTTGATTTTATTGAAAAACCGCTTGACCTGAATAAAATCATCATCACAATCAATAACGCCATGCATGTCAGGGCCCTGGAAGAAGAAAATGCCCTGTTGAGAAACAAAACCAGAAAAGATTATGAACTTATCGGCCATTCACCGGCAATTCAAAAGTTGAAGGAGGAGGTACATAGGGCTGCCCCATCAGATTCATGGGTGCTCATTCTGGGAGAAAACGGTACTGGAAAAGAGCTCGTATCACGCAACCTGCACAGTCTCAGCAAAAGGGGCGATAAACCCTTTATCGAGGTGAATTGTGCCGCCATACCGGAAGAACTTATCGAAAGTGAACTCTTCGGGCATGAAAAGGGAGCTTTCACGGGAGCATCCGAGCGCAAACGAGGCAAATTCGACCTGGCGCATGAAGGAACCTTGTTTCTGGATGAAATCGGAGATATGAGCCTGTCCACCCAAGCCAAAATATTACGCATTCTGCAGGAGCAACGCTTTGAGAGGGTAGGCGGTTCACAGGCAATCCAGGTTGATGTACGGGTTCTGACAGCCACCAATAAAGATCTGGAAACGGAAATTGCCGAAGGACGATTCAGACAGGATCTCTATTACCGCTTGAACGTCATCCCGATTCATGTACCCCCTCTACGCCAACGCAAAGAAGATATTCCGGAACTTGCAGAACACTTCCTGACGGTCTTTTCTCAGAACAAGGGTAGAGAAAAAAAAACCATCACGGATGGTGCCCTGAAGAAACTCTTGCAACATGATTGGCCCGGAAATGTCCGGGAACTTAAAAATATCATTGAGCGGCTCTTTATCATGACGCTAGGTGACAGCATTACTGCCGATGATATTATACCGCTTTCTTCGACACGAACCTCTTCTGAAATTGGCCACCTGCTCGATATGCAACAGCTGAAAGACTCCAGAGCTGTGTTTGAAAAGCTGTTCATTGAAAGAAAACTCAGTGAGTGTGGTTACAATATTTCAAAAACAGCCGATCTGATCGGAGTTGAAAGAAGCAATCTACACAGAAAAATTAAAGGACTCGGGATAGATGTCCAATGAAACAGGATCTGTCCGCAAGGATCCGGGCGGCAAACTGAACATTGCCCTTGTGTATCCCAATACCTATTGGGTCGGGATGTCAAATCTCGGCATACATATCATGTATAAAGTCCTGAATGAGCATCCGGGCATTGTCTGTGAACGTTTTTTCCTGGACAAAAATCGCTCGGTGGAGGCCTCCAGACCATTATCCGATTTTCATCTTATTGCTTTCAGCGTATCCTATGAGCTTGACTGGATCAATGTAGTTAAAATCCTTTTACGCAACAAAATCCCTGTCAGATCCACCCAAAGGGCAGGCCAGCCAATCATAATTGCCGGAGGTCCTGCGGTCAGTCTGAATCCCGAACCAATGGCCGAAGTGTTTGATGCATGTTTCCTCGGAGACGGCGAAGGTGCCGCCGGCGTACTTTTTGATGCATTCACCAGCGCCGGTTCATACGAAGACTTCCTTGACAGGCTTATCGACAGAGAAGGGATTTATCTGCCCTCACACACGTATCCCCAAACCCTGAACAACATGATCACTGGATTCAACGGCCCTAATCCGGCTCTATGCGAGATCAATCCTATCAAAGAGCCTGCTCATACGGTCATCTTTTCTCAGAAGACAACCTTTCGGGATATGTTCCTGGTTGAAATCGCCCGGGGGTGTCCATTTAGATGCAAGTTTTGCCCGGCCCGTGAAATCTATCACCCGTTCCGGCCGGTAAGTGTGACGAGACTGATCCCTATCCTTGATCAAGCTGCTCTAAAAGGGCTGAAACTCGGGCTGGTAAGCGCTTCGTTAAACAATCATCCCGAGGCGGGCAGGCTCTATAAGGAAATCCACAAACGCGGGATCAAGATTGCGCCGCCTTCTTTACGGCTGGGTATGATCACTCAGGACCTGCTCGAACTTATCCAGACCTCCAAGGTTAAAGGAATCACCGTGGCCCCCGAGACCGGTTCGGAAACGCTCCGGTATGCTGCAGGCAAAAACATTGCTAATCAGACCATTTTATCCGATATCCATGCCCTTGTTTCTTCCGGTATATTAAATGTAAAACTATATTTTATGATCGGCTTACCCGGTGAAGATCTGGGTCATATCGATGACACGATCGACCTGATTAAACGAATCCGTCAGACCTTCATCAAGATATCAAAGGGCAACAAACGGCTCGGCAAACTGTCTGTCAGCATCAATACCATGATTCCCAAGCCGCATACTCAATACGAGCGCCAACCCATGCTGAATCCAGCCGAAGCCAAGCATCGTATCAGGCGAATTATGAAAGGTCTCCAAGGCACAAGCAATGTTACCATCTCGCACGAGGGACCTAAATGGGCTTACTTGCAGACACTCTTTGCCAGAGGCGACCGAAAGGTCTTGGATCTGATCGTCGAGCTGGCAAAAAATGAGAAAAGTGATTATCAGGAAATACTCCGAAAATGGCCCCATAACCCGGATTTCTATACCTTGCGGCCGATTCCGGATGATGAGATTCTTCCATGGTCTTTCTATACCCATCCTCAGCGGGAGGATTATTTCCATGTCTGATGAAAAGCCCTTGTATTTCGGTCACCGCAAACGTCTGCGTGAAAAATTCCGGGCTGTAGACAGAGATGGGCTCAGTGATTACGAACTTCTGGAGTTGCTGTTGAGCTATGCCATTCCCCGATACGATACCAAGCCTCTGGCAAAACGACTCATCAAACAATTCGGATCATTTGCCAATGTGCTGGATCAGGAATATGACGAACTCGAGTCAATGAAAGGCCTTGGAGAAAACTCCAGCACGCTGATCAAGCTTGTCAAGGCTGCCATACCACAGTACTTCGAACCTGATTCCAGGACAACGCCAGTATTAAACAGTCCTGAAAAAGTCATTGACTTTATCCGGGCCGAAATCGGCAATCAAAAAAAGGAATTTTTTATGCTGCTGTGCCTTAACACCACCGGCAGGCTCATTCACAAGGAGATCATCTCTAAGGGGACAATAAATCAGGCACATGTATATCCAAGGGAGATCATAAAGACCGCTCTGCTTAAAAATTCATCGGCCATTATTCTGGTACATAATCACCCATCCGGCGAGTTGAAGCCATCGTCGCACGATGAAAAGCTGACCAGCGCCATGAACGAAATCAGCTCGAGCCTTGGAATAATTCTGCACGACCATCTTATCGTCAGCAAAGACCAGGCATACAGCATAAAGTACGGCCGTGTTTATTGATATATCAGGGCTGCTCTTGTTCTAACCGGGATGAAAAATAAGACAGGCTCAACTCCACGAGCAGCTGACCCCCATTTGAAACCGCAGAAAGCTCACAACAAAAACCAATTCAAACCCGCACTAGATCAAAGAGACAAGGTAAAACATACAAGAATATCAATGATAACAGCCTTTATCTGTTTTGGGCCATACAAAAAGGCGACATGATAAGCAACAGTGCTGATGTTATTATCAGGGCACTACCTACCCCGATCATGTCTGCAAAAAATCCAAGTATCACAGCAAGCACTGCCGCGATCAGACTGGAGATCTGAGATTCTGCAGAAAGGGCGGTTGCCAGGATATCCTTATGCATCAACTCGCTCACATAGGCTATGCCCATTGGTTTTCTAAGGTTTTGAACGACAAACAGGCCGACAAAAAGCACGATCGAGATGACGGTAATATGAAGATTATAGAATAATCCGGCCAGTACCCCCATGATTAAACCGCTTATAATAGTCAGATTCAGGGGCGTGGAAAGGTGTTCAAATCTTTCCGCATTTCTACCGGAACTCCTGGATGCTATTGAGGTCAGAACATAAATCATAAAATAGACGATCCCGATTACAAACGCGCTTCTCTGTAAATTCTCAAACGATAACAATACCGGCAGGGCCAGGGCAAAGCTTGTCAGAACCGGCTGCAGGTAATCCTTGGTTGCTTTATGATAACCATTGAAAACAGAGAGGTTGGCAATTCCTCGCAATAGATGTAGATTGCTGAATGAAGAAATAAACTCCCTGAAAAGCCTGTAAAGCCTTTGTTTGAGCTCGCGAGCTTCAAGTTTCTGCATGTTGCCGTCCAGTTCTTTCGGGTATGTCATCAGCAGCAACAAATCCAACAAATACGGCAGGGTTGCCCAGATAAATACCGCATTATAATTGCTGCTTGAAAACACAATGGCTGCTGCAATCAGGGAAGATATGGCTGATCCCATCTGCGACCATGAACGGGTATGTCCATAGTAGTATACTTTCTGGCCGGTCCACCCTTTAATAGACAAGTATTCAAAGATCATTGCCTTGTGTGTTCCGGTGCGGAAGGCCTCACCAAAAGCAAACAGTATCATCGCCAGGATAAAAATCCCATAATCTTCAGAAACATAGAAAATAACAAACGATATGAGGTATGCGATAAAGGAACAGATCATTGTGGAGCGCCTGCCGAGCAGATCAGCCAATACCCCGGTGGGAAGTTCAAGAATATTTGTAGCAATCTCGCGCAGGGCATACAGGGTCCCGATCTGCAGATAAGTCAATCCTTTTGCCAGAAAGAACAGAATCAAAAACGGTTCGAAAAAACGCAGGTTTTTCAAAAACCCATACAAGCAAAACTTATAATACTGTAAATCGGCGTCAAACCTCTGCGGCATGTCTTCTATGTAAAAACATTACTCCTTGTCTATAAGATCACCAGTCATAGCCGATCTTCAGTTCGGTAGTCAGAATATCCCCGGCCAAAACAACCATAAAAAAACATATGGACAGCATACATCTTTCCACCATATCCGCCTCCTTGCCAATACCCTTTAACGCTTATGATGATGGATGCTATAGAGCACAGGCAAAAGCACGGCCCGGAATAATCCCCTGTTTGAGTTGCCTGCATTCAAGTTGGGATGTGTCGATGTCATCTGCGATATCTGCAAGTCTCTTCACGCTATAGCCAAGAGTTCTGATCAGATCAAGAATGTCTTTGAAATGTTTAAGGTATGGACCTCCCTCAACTTCCGCATGAACAGGTAACACCTGAGGACCCGTGCTGTGCGCATTCTCTTTGAGTCGCTGCATGACACCCTCGACCCCGGCCTCTTCAATACAGGGCAGGTTGGATGGAATTTCAAGCAGGCCATTTTCCTTGGAAATAAACGGCGCGTGCGCCCGCGTGCAGCTTTGGTAGCAAAAACCATATTTTTTGATCACAGCCAGAGCCCTATCGTTCATACGCCAGCCCGGTGCACCGAAAGCAGACGGCCTTTCTCCAAACATGTCGGCATAGGCATCCACCATCTTCTCAAACCAGCGATGAATTGACCCATTACTCATCAATGACAGCCAGTCCTGCCAGACTCGATGATCCCAGGCATGGCAGGCTATTTCATGACCAAGAGCTCTTATTTCCCGCAGTGTATCAGGAAAAGCTATCCCGATCATCGGGGCCGGCAGCAGGGTTCCATACAGTGCAGTCTTCAGGCCATATAGACCGGGGGCATTCGTTCTGATCATTTTGCGCAGAAACCGGGGCCGCACCAACTGCAATAGAGCCAGTCCGGATCTGTCAGGCCCGAAACTCACGAAAAAACTTGCCGCAATGCTGCGCTCCGCCAGAATTGCAACGAGCCGGGGAACTCCCTCTTTCATCCCTCTAAAGGTATCTATATCAATTTTCAGGGCCAGATCAGCCATTACCGCGGCTTACCTCTTCCAGGAACGCTTCCAATGTTTTTTTCAGGGCATCATCCAGGCCCACCCTGGGTTCCCATCCCAGAATTTCTTTGGCCTTCTTAATCGACGGCACCCGGGTATAAATATCCTGGTAACTCTCACCATAGAACGAATCCGCATCCTGGATAATGATTTCAGAATAGGCGTCATCCAGTCTGTGCGCAGGATGCGACTTGAACATATCAAGCAGTTTATGGGCCAACTCTTCAATGCTGCAGTTGTTTGCGGGATTGCCCAGGTTGAATATCTGGCCGGTGGCAATGCTGTTTTCATTGCGAATAATTTTCATGACAGCATCAATTCCATCATCAATATAGGTGAACGACCTGCTCTGCCTGCCTCCGTCAACCAGCACGATCGGTTGAGTAAATACGAGCGAAGCGATAAACTGGGTAACCACCCTGGAAGATCCTTCTTTGGCGGTTTCCAGCGAATCAAGCCGCGGGCCTATCCAGTTAAAGGGCCGGATCAGGGTGAAATCCAGTCCATGCCGCTCGCCATAAGCCCAGATGACCCGGTCCAGCAGTTGTTTCGAGCAGGAATAAATCCAGCGCTGCTTGCGAATGGGACCAAGGATGAGATGCGATGTATCTTCCTCAAAGGCCTGATCGGCACACATGCCGTATACCTCTGATGTTGAAGGGAATATGATCCGTTTATTATACTTGACACATTGCCGGACAATATTAAGATTCTCCTCGAAATCCAGCTCAAACACCCCTAAAGGATCCTCGATATAGGTCTTGGGTGTGGCAATTGCCACCAGCGGCAGCACCACATCGCACTTCTTGATATGATATTCGATCCATTCCTTGTTTATGGATATATCTCCTTCGATAAAATTAAACCGGCTGTTGCCTATCACTCCGGTCAGCTTGTTATCACCAAGATCCATCCCGTATACTTCCCAATCGGTATCGGTAAGAATCCTGTGGCTCAGGTGGGAGCCGATAAATCCGTTAACTCCGAGAATTAGAACCTTCATTGCAACAACTCCCCTTCATGTTTTTTGAAAAACTCTATCATAGTATTTCCCTTTAACTCCTTTCCGCCCACCTCGATCTCTATCGGTTCAATATAGCCCGCACCTGCACCAATTATGGCTTTTTCATCCGAACATACGATCCTGCCGGCATTAAGCTGCCTGTCCTGAGCTTCATGAGCCCACCAGAAAATCACTTTCATATCGGCCAGAAAGCAGAATGCCCCTGGATACGGTTTTGTCACACCTCTGATGAGGTTATAGATTGCAAGCGCCGGCAGGTTCCAGTCAATCCGCCCGTCCTCAGGCCGGCGGCCTCCGAAATAGGAGCCCTTGCTCAAGTCCTGGGGCGTTTTCCGCATATTACCCTGCTTTATTTCAGGCAGAACATTGTCGAGCATTTCCCCTGCTGCTTTTTCGAGCTTGGCATACAGCAAGACCGGGGTATCATCCCTTCTGATATCCACCTCTTCCTGGGCCACAATCGCTCCGGCATCAGGCTTTTCCACCATTTCATGCAGGGTTACACCCGTATGCTGCTCGCCGTTGATGATCACCCAGTTGACCGGGCATCTTCCCCGGTAGGCGGGCAGCAGCGATCCGTGAAGATTGTAGGCCCCCAGAGGTGGTATTTCGAGAATCCCGGACGCTATCATGTAACGGTAGTAAAAACTGAAAAGAATGTCGGGATGATGAGCGCGGATCTTTGCAATCACTTCAGGGTTATTGGGCGTATCGGGGGCTGCCCATGGAATGGAATGTTTTTCGCAAAAATCAATAACCGATGCAAACCAGACATTTTCCTTGGGATCATTCACATGGGTGAAAACAAGCGGGATATCAAAACCATGTTGGAGCAGCTTGGCCAATCCGAGAACCCCCATGTTATGATAGGCAAATACAACGGATTTCATTCAGTACACCTTCCGGATGGTATAGGGAGGCCGTTTTTTCACCTCGCGGTAGATGCGGCCCACATACTCACCCATCACGCCGAAAGCCAGAAACTGTGCCCCCACGAAGAAGAATAGGACTGCAAACAGAGTAAACACACCTTGTGCCGCCCAGTCTGCACCAAAATATACCCGCGCAACCACCAGCACAATCCCGAAGCCTGCTCCAAAAAAAGCAAGCAAAAGCCCCATATAAAACATGAACTGCAGCGGAAAATCTGAAAATGCGGTGATAAGATCAAAATGGAGCGTTATCAGCTTTAAGAGGGAGTATTTCGACTGGCCCGCAAAGCGTTCTTCATGAGACACTTCTATTTCGGTTACATTTTTGGCAAAAGATGTTGCCAGGGCCGGGATAAAAGTCGAGTGTTCCTGGCTTTTCAGCATATAGTCAACCACAGGCCTTGTATATGCCCGTAGCATGCAGCCCCAGTCGCTCAAGTGCACGCCGGTAATGCGCCTGGTGGCGGCATTGACGATCCTGCTGGGAATCTTCCTGAAGATTGAATCCTTGCGCCCCTTTCTGAGAGTTCCCACCACTTCATATTCGCCCTCTTCCATGACCTGGATCAATCGCGGGATTTCTTCCGGCGGATTCTGCAAATCCGCGTCCATGGTAATAATTATGTCGCCTTCACAGTTCTCGAATCCGGCAAATACAGCCGCATGCTGGCCGTAATTTCTGGTAAGCTCGACCACCTTGATGTTCTGCCCGGCATGCTGTTTAAGAATCTCGAGCGAACGATCAGTGCTGCCGTCATCAACCAATACGGCCTCAATATCTCTGTCAAGACTGTCCATCACCGGGCGCAACCGCTCTAAGAGCTTTTCCAGTGTCTCTTCTTCATTATATACCGGGATAACAATCGATATCTTTTCAGCTTTCACGCAATTCCCTCCTTCTTCAGGGAATACATGTACCTTCTATTGATGACAAGCACGACGCTGCCAATTAATACGGCAAGCCACAAGGTAAAAATACGGGCCATAATCGCAGCCAGAGCGGCCGGCGTTGCCGGTATTCCGGCATGCAAAATGAGCCCCATCAGGCTCGCATCAGTCACTACAAGCCCCCCTGGCAACATGGAAATCACCCCTATCAGGGTCGAAAACCCGAAGATAACGGTAGCCTGGATAATCCCCATATCAAATCCCAGCCCCTTTACAATAAGACTCAGCGCAATTCCCTCACTGGCCCAGGCCGCAAGAGTAATGATAAATGCAACCCAGAGCACTTTAGGGCCGAACAGTGCAAACATATCATCCAGCGCCGAACGCAAGTCGCGGGTCTTGTGAGAAAAAAAGGGGATTTTTGCAATCAGCCCTGCTGCCAACTCGGGAACACCTGGAATGAGCCCGCACAGCGGTATTGTACACAATATAAGCACCAGCCAGATGTTTGACCCGATCATGCCGATTCCAAACACGGAGATCAGGCTCAGCGCAATAAAATCCATGTACAACTCCGCCAGAATAACAGGCGAGGATGTGATCAATGTGCGTCCGGTTAGATTTTTGAGCATCTGGCTCTTGATCAAAAATCCCACCTTGCCCGGAGTAGCGCTCATGGAAAGACCTGAAACGAAGATCCCCAGGCTCTGAGCAATCGGAAGATGTATATCCAGCTTTTTGAGGTAGACATTCCACCTGAAAAACTTGATCAGATCATTTGCAAAGCCGAACAGTGCGATGAGCGGCAAAAGATACCAGGGAAAATTTTTCAGGGCTGCTCCCGCCTTGTGGATATCGCCCCAGAGCCCCAGGGAGGTGAATGCAATAACCACCAGGATGACGGTAAAAGCGATCCCTTTCTTCATCCGAGAATTCCCCTGACAACGTTTATCACTCTTTGAGTTTGCGAATCATTCATCCCCGGATACAGCGGCAGGCTTATGATTTTAGCGGCAGTATCTTCGGTCACAGGCAGATCAGTTTTGCCGAAAAGCCTTTGCACATAATCCAGTCTGTGACAGGCCGGGAAATGCAGCCCATAGCCCACGTTGTTTTCCGCCAGGGCTTCCATAAAATTCCTTCGCTCCATAGAATTTACCTTGACTACAAACAGATGCCAGGCATGCAGGTGCTCATAGGGCGGCATTCCCGGGAGATCCAGTCCCATAATATCTGAGAGCTGATCCAGATAGTGGTGTGCTATTCGGGCTCGTCGTTGATTGATGTCTTGTAATTTTTTCATTTGAACGATACCCAGGGCCGCTTGAATATCGGTAATATTGTATTTATAGCCGGGTTCCGTAATATCATAGCCGGGGTCCGAGGCCTTCCCATAACGCTTCCAGGCATCACGTTCGATCCCGTGAAAGCGCAACAATCGGATGCGCTGCATAAGCTCTTCGTCATACCCGGTCAGCATGCCGCCTTCTGCGGTAGTAATATTCTTGATAGGATGAAAGGAAAAAACCGCCGGGTTCTTGGCGCCGATATGCTTTCCGTGATAGTAGGTGCCGATTGCATGGGCTGCATCTTCAATTATGGGGATGCCGCCGGCAACATCCCTGATTGCATCCAAGTCGGCCGGAGCCCCGGCGAAGTGTACCGGAATAATGGCCCTGGTTTTCCTGGTAATTAATTTTTCGATTTTTTCAGGTCGAACCAGGAGTGTATCGTACTCTATATCGGCGAAAACCGGACGGGCTCCAGCCAGCACGATCTGGTTGATTGTTGAAGCAAAGGTCATGGAAGGAGTAATCACCTCATCGCCGGCACCGATATCATAGGCTTTCAATATCAGGTGCATACCGGCCGTGCCTGAGCTCAAAGCCAGGGCATACGGGGCATCAACATATCGGGCAAAGGCCTCCTCAAACGCTTTGGCCTTGGGCCCTGACGTGATCCAGCCGGACTTCAAGACTTCGGTTACAGCCTCAATCTCTTCATTATCGAGAAAGGGCCGGCTCATGGGGATAAATTCATCCATATTGCACTCCTTTTCCCTCACAACCTATCGAGAATTGAACGCTTGTCAAGGATATTTTCACATCCAATATGCTGCCGGCACACAATCTTAACGTCTTTGATCGCATGATTCATTGTATCTCCCGGTATCGGTTATCCGATAGCGCATAATACAGCATTGGTTTTGTCATACCCCGACTTTCCACAACTCTATTTTCCTTGTCCCATCGGCATTTTGCACAGCCAGCTGTTTCCCATGTGATTGAAGTATCGTTAACAGTTTTTGATCTAGCCTTGGCGGTAATACCAGCACATATACCACATTTTCTCCGCTGATTAATTGTGCAAAAATATTCGGGTTCTCAATATTCATTACATAAAATCCGCCATAAAAGGCACTAAAGGCCTCTATAGACTCCGTGAGGTGATAACCTATAACGGTTCTTTCGGTAACAACTCTGCCTGCATTCACAAAGAATTGTTTATAGGTCTTTTGCTGATCGATCGCGTGTAACAGAAGCGGGCTCCAGATCAGAAGCAGCAAAGCCCAGCATACGACAATATCCGCCACGAAGGACTGCCTGATGTGCCTCAAAAAGTACCAAAAAATCCCTGCGGTGATCATAAACATGACTCCGGCCAGCCACCACCTGCCGCCCAGTTTCAGATAGGCAAAAGGTGCGATAAGGCCGATCGCAAGCATGAGGGCAAACAGCAACCATATAAACACTTTTGCCCATGTATGCCTCTGCGTAATTTTCAGCTCGGACAGCCACACGGCTACAATCACGGCCATAGCAGGATACATGGGCAGGAAGTACAAACCCCGCTTGGTGGCTGAAATACTCAGCAGAATGAGTCCCCCCAGCAGCCATGCAAACATGAACCGGGTGGTTTCATCTGATTTCCTTATGTTGACAAAAGCGGGAATCAGCAAAAGCGACCAAGGGGCGGCATCAGCCAGCACGGTTGGAATATAGTAGTAAAGAGGCCGTATATGTCCACCAGTATATCCGCTTGCGTTGAAGAATCTGCCTAACTGGTTATAGAAGTAAAACCTATCAATGAAATCATATCCACCCCTTGTATACAATACCGCTGCCCAGACAATCATCACTCCAGCCACGATCAGTATGCCGGGCAATAATCGCATGTCGTTTAAAAGAAAAAACGCCCTGTGCCGCAAGATAAAAAAACCAACCACAACTAAGGGTATTGCCAGCCCGATAATACCCTTGGACATAAACGCCATCGCCAGGCAGCCCCAGAAAAGCAGATATCCAGGGCTGAGTTTTTTTCTGTATGCCAGAATACAGGCAAATAAAGCCGCTGTAATAAAGAAAACCAGCGCATTATCGACAACCATCTTATGCGATATTTCAAAAAACTTGAACGAACTCGCCAGCACAAGAGTTGCTAGGGCGGCTGTTGGCTGACTATAAAGCCTTCCGGTCGCAAAAAATACCACCAGCAAGGTCCCTACACTGAAAATGACAGACGCAAACCGGCCAACTCCTTCGTTCTGTGTGCCAAAAATCCGATACAAGATACCCGCCGCGGTAAAATACAAGGGTGGCTTTTCCAGAAAAGGCCGTCCGATAAAATGCGGAATTACATAATCACCGGAAACAGCCATTTCCCGGGCTACCTCAGCCACTCTGGGCTCGTCGGGAGTCCACAGGGAATGGCCACCTACCCCTGCAAATTGCAGCATTATGGCCAGCACAAGGAAAACCGCGGTTTTTTTATCCATCATTATCTTTTTTTTTCGGAGCTTCCCTGCGTCACCCGCTGCGGGATTACATATGCCACCCGGGCGTTTCTTGAGCCAAGTTCGCGCTCCAATACTATGTTCACCCTGGCATTTTTCTGCAAAGCCTCAAGCGCTCGATCGTGCTTGTCGGCCCAGAAGTAAAATCCTGAAGTTTGTATTTCCGGGGGATCCTTCTCAGCGAAATGCCTTTTAAAAACCAGAGAAACCAGGCCGCGGTTTGCCTGATCATGTCCAAGGACATTCAGCTCCTGATTATCAACTATCTTCAGGGCCTGGCGTGCAAAATCCAAATAATCCTCATGCGGTTTCATATAGCTGAAATAGACCGTGCTGCTTGTAATCAGGGCCACACATATGGCCATGACAAGGGCAAATCCCCGAAGGTGCTTCATCGGTTTATATTTCATGATAACGGCTAAACTCGACAGGGCAACCACTCCCATTACAACGGCTATGGCAGGTCTGCCTAAAAATAGCCCAGCAAACGGGGCAATACTGAAAATGATCGCTAAGAGCCAGGTGATCTTCAGCATGGCTTCTTCCCAGCGTTTCCGGCTCCCTGACGCCAGCCAGCCGGCGATCATGCATGCCGCTGCAGGATAAAGCGGCACCAGATAAAACCCCCTCTTGGTCGAAGCCAGGCTTAACAGAAAGAATGGCCCGACAAACCAGCTTGCATATTGATCGTCGCGCATGTTGCGGATGGACGCAACCAGGGCCGGGATAAACAGAAAAGTCCAGGGTAAAAAATTTCCGGGAAAATGATAAACATGATACAGGAGCCCCTGTTGATGACCTAGCGCGGCCCCCTCCAGAGTTCCGAAAAAGCGCATAAAATTGTTGACTACAAAGACCTCCCGTACAAAGGGCCAACCGCCTTGTGCATAAAGACCAACGATCCACGGCACAACCGGCGCCAGTACCAGGAGTGTCACCAGCAAAGGCCTTATTCTGAAGATGATCGTTATATCTCTTTTCCTGATTATATCTACGGCCAATGCCGAAGCTACAATCGCCGGACCCACCAGGCCTTTGGCCATGAAAGCTATTCCCAGCGAAAGACCCAGAAGGATCGAATCAATCACCCGGTGATCATCCAGCACCCGCTGATAGGCATACATGGCCAAAGTGACCCCAAAGACCAGGGCCATATCAACCATGATCCAGCGTGACAACTGGAAAAACTCCCAGGAACTTGCCAGGATGCCTGCGGCGATAAGCCCGTGTAAAAATCCCAGCTTTCTGGAAGCAATAAAAACCGTAAGTATGATTGTAAAAGCGGCAAACACCAACGATACCAGGCGATACGAAACATCTTGACCCATGCCAAAGAGACGCCCTGACAGGGCTCCGCAGACGAAGTATAAAGGAGGCTTCTCCAAAAATGGCCTGCCATTGAGATGGGGCACACAATAATCACCTGTGCGTGCCATCTCGGCACAAATGCCGGCAACCCGGGGCTCATCCGGCCGCCAGAGGCCATGGTTGATGCCGGGTAACAGCAGAATACACAACAATACCCCAAAGGCAATGAGTTGAGGTAATGTCCTTTTTATCGACAATTTTTCTACATCACGAATAATTAAATCGGCTGATGTCATATCGCACTAGTCAAAAACAGCTTGTTTTCCCATGTAATTTTTTTCACTCAAAGCACCTGTAAAAAGTTTCCCGTTTAAAGGCTTACCAGAGGCAAACAACTTATTTGATCACCTCTGGAACAAGGAGCATAAAAACCATATCTCTCATCTCTGATGCTCGGCCCCAAAAACTCACCAAATTTCTTGATATACAAACCCGCCCACCAGTTTGTACCCAAAGTAAACCATGGAAAAAACATATACGGGAGCAATCAATGCCCGGCCAGATTCACTCATCGTTTCAATCTCCATGTGTCGTAACTGTGCCTGCGTAATATGAAGTTGTCCCGATCGCACCTGGGAGGTAACATATAGCCTTTGTTTCACCGAAAGATGATCTGGAAATTACTTTTTGGTAATTTTAGGATGATTCGATGATTCCGGGGAGTACAACCGTAAAAGAAGAACCTTTCGTCTGCAAGCTTTCCACCAGGATTTTGCCTCCGTGGGCCCTGATAACAGCATCTGCATAGCTGAGCCCCAGACCGTTGCCGGATGAAGAACGACTGTGGTCTCCCCGGTAAAACCGCTCAAAAATGCGGGGCAGGTCACTAGGGACAATGCCGATCCCTGAATCAGCTATTAAAATCATAGCTGTCTGACCATCTCGTTCTACCTTAACGGAAACTGTTCCTCCATCAGGAGTATATTTGATGGCATTGTCCAGAATGTTTGCAACCGCGCGTTGCAGTCTTGCGATATCAGTTTCAATTTTGATCGACTCCGGTGGGATTTTACATTCGAGCACGATAGATTTTTCTTCAGCAAGCGGTGAAAAAAGATCGCATGATTGTGCAACCAACTCTCCCACATTTACCGGCTCATGAGAAAATTTAGCCAGGCCTGAATCAGCAGTTGCAATTTCCAGCATGGTGTTGATCATTTCCACAAGGCGATCGCATTCCTCTACTATTATTCCTGCCATTTCCCGGTATTCCTCTATTCCCGCTTCGCCGGTGGCAGTTGTTTCGGCAATCCCCCGTATCCTGGTAATCGGACTGCGCAGGTCATGGGCGATATTGTTGGTGACATCCTGTAATTCCGCAAGCAGGTTCTGAATCCGCGCAAGCATGTCATTAAAGGCAGTTGCCAGGCCGTCAATCTCCGCACCCTCGTTTCCAGGGAGAACCCGCTGATTGATATTATCCTTGCCGATACTGACCGCGGCCTGTGTAACCCGCTCGACCCCGGACATGGCGCGTCTGGCGGTAAACCGCCCCATAATACTGCCGCAAAGGATCATTACCATAATAGCTGTCAGAAACATCTCCCGATACATGGCCATCAAGGCATCCTTATCTTCAACCGAGACACCGATTTCCAGCAGGTGCCCGTCCACGAGTCTTTTATAGATCACACGGACATTTCTTGCGCGATCCGGAATCGAAATTGTCCTTAAAACATGCTGGTTTTCTCCAAGCTCATCAAGGTCGTCGGGCATGAAGTCAATGCCTTGCCAGGATGAAAGATCAGAGGATGCTCTGATCTCTTTTTCAGGGGAAAGCAGGAGAAAAAACGCCCGGTCAAGTCCTTCCGAAGCCGCCTCGTGCTGCAGAACCGCATCCAGGGTTGCAAGACCCTGCGCCTGATACAATCCGCCGAACTCGACTACCTCTTCCTGCAGTTCTTTGTCAACCTTCTGCTTCATTGATGATGAAAGGGTTGCATAGACAATTACAAAAACCACAATGGACAAGACTGCAAACAAAATCGTGTAGCGGACGGTCAGGCGAGAGGTAAGTGTACGGAACATCCTACTTGCGCTCCTCGAGAACATAGCCCATGCCCCTGAGCGTATGAATCAACTTGGGATCGAAGTTGCGGTCGATCTTGTCGCGCAGACGGCAGATGCGTGCCTCAACCACATTGGTTTGCGGATCAAAATTGTATTCCCAGACATTTTCCATAATCATTGTTTTCGATACAACCCTGCCGGTGTTGCGCATCAGGTATTCGAGGAGGGCAAATTCCCTGGACTGGAGTTCGATCTCATTGCCTGACCGGAAAACCTTACGCCGTACGATATCCAGGCTCAGATCTGCGACTTGCAGGCTTGTCGGGTCAGGTACGGAATGCACCCTGCGAACAAGGGCCTGTATCCGCGCCAGAAGTTCGGAAAAGGCAAAGGGTTTGACCAGATAATCGTCTCCCCCGGCCTGCAGGCCTCTGATGCGATCATCGACTGTGCTTCTGGCACTCAAAACAATTACCGGCAACTGATTCTTTCTTTTACGAAGAGCTTCAATTAAATCGAGGCCGTTCATTTTCGGCAGCATAATATCTACGACGGCCACATCGTAGGATTCGGTTGTCGCAAGCCCTAATCCAGCCTCTCCATCCGGGGCATGTTCAACAATATAGCCTGACTGCTTCAACCCCTTCGTTATGAATGAAGCTGTTTTTTCATCATCTTCAACAAGCAGAATCTTCACCGTGCAGATACTCCTTGTGGCATTTCAGAATCAATGTTTTGGTACAATGTTCAATAATAAGGTTTGCCGCCAAACGCAACTCTTTTTCCTGACATTAAATATTTCGTTTCGTTGATTTTTTCCGTTGAACCGTCCGGAAAACAAGAAGATTTTATCTCCGGGATAATCTGTGCCAGCCAGGCTTGTTTGTTGCCAATATCCTTCTCTAATATTACATTAATCCTGCCGGCCTTTTTCAATTGCTTTAGAACTTTGTCATGCCTGTCGGCCCACACATACAGCCCGGGTTCATTGATATCCGCAGGATTCTCAACGACCGTAAAATTCCTGCCGGACAGCATGGGCAGAACACCCTCAAAAATCTCCTCTGATCCAAGGATGGATATTTGCCTCGTCCCCGCCTGCTCCAGAACCTGGCGTGTAAAACCCAGATAGTCTTCTTTGGGCTTCATATAGGAAAAATAGACCGTCATGCTCGAACTCAGGGCCACGCATATTACCAAAACCAGAGCAAGGCCTTTGACTTTTTTCAACAAGTTGTTTTTCAGGACACATATTGCAAATCCCACTGATATGAATGCCATGCTGATACCCAGCACCGGCCTTCCCAGGAAGATTCCCGCCAGAGGCAGGGCGCTGCCAAGAATGGCAATAATCCAGGTCAGATTTAGCACGTTGGCCTCCCAGCGATTGAGCGAACCCCTGCTGAGCCACTGTGCGGTCATGCAGGCAGCTGCGGGATACAGCGGCACCAGATAGACACCACGCTTGGTGGATGACAGGCAGAGCAGGAGAAATGGCCCAATAAACCAGCTTATAAAACGGTCATTCCGAAATTTGCGAATGGAAGTTGCCAGGGCGGGGATTAACACAAATGTCCAGGGCAGAAAATCTCTGGGGAAATGATTAAAATAGTACAGAATGCCGTGTTGATGACCGAGGGCAGCCGCCTGAGATGTTCCCAGAAACCGCATAATGTTGTTAACCACGATGACCTCGCGTACAAACGGCCATCCGCCCTTGATATAAAGCCCGCTGATCCATGGCAGGATCGGCACCAGCATGAAAAGAATGATCCAGGCTGGCCTGATCCTGCGTATAATGCTTACCTCTTTTGTCCTGATAAGATCGGTGCATACAGCCGCAGCAACAATCACCGGACCCACCAGGCCCTTGGCCATGAAAGCGATCCCCAACGCCAGCCCCAGAATGATCGAGTCCGTCAGTTTGTTCTTATCCACCAGCTTCAGATAGGCATACATGGCCAGCGTTACTCCGAATACCAAGGCGATGTCGACCTGAATCCAGCGTGCTATGTGAAAAAACTGCCAGGAGCTTGCGAGAATGCACGCAGCCAAAACGCCAGTAACAGGCCCATCTCTTTTCGACGCGATAAAAAACGTGAGGATAAGCGTTAAAACAGCAAATAGTATTGATACTGCACGGTAGGGCACATCCTTATCCGCGCCGAAAAGGCGTCCAGCCAGCGCTCCGCAGGCAAAATATAACGGTGGTTTTTCTAAAAACGGCTTGTTGTTAAGATGCGGCACACAATAATCTCCAGTGCGTGCCATCTCGGAACAGATCCCGGCCACCCTCGGTTCATCCGGCCGCCAGATGCCATGGTTGATACCGGGTAACAGCACAAGGCACAACAAGATCAACAGGGCAATTCGTCGGGGCAGAGTGATCATCTTCGGCAATTTTTCTACATCACTAATAATTGAATCGGTAGATGTCATATCGAACTAGTCAAAAGCAGCTTGTTTAACCCTGTGATTTTTTCACTCGAAGCACCTGCAGAAAGTTTTCCGTTTCAAGGCTTATCAGCGGCGAACAACTTCTTTGATCACCACAGGAAGAAGGAGCAGAAAAATATGACTCTCTGCTCTGATGCTCGGCCCCAGGAACTCA
>JAFGIF010000292.1 GCA_016929755.1 Deltaproteobacteria bacterium
CAGGTTTTATCTTCACGGATGAAGACGGTATAGGATTCGGTCTTTGGATCTGCGATCCAGCCCAGATGAATCCATGTGGGGCCCGAGGTTGTCTTGATCCGGTAGAGTTCCTGGTATGCAGGGATGTCTTTTTTAGCGATGGAACTGTAAAAATCCGTTTTAGACGGGAGATCGATCACAAGGCGTACGCCTGTTTCGATGACGACAATGGCGGCGATAAGTATAATCAGGATAATGATTCCTGTTCGCTTCATTCACAACCCCTCCTTGTTCTGACAATCAAAGCCTTGTTTCATTGCAAGCTGTTTCAATGATTTATTGGGCAGGCTCGATTATCGTGTAACACAAGAGCGGGTATACTATATCACCGTATATGCCGTATTGCATAGAGGATGAGTATCGACTACTCGTTTACCTGGAAACATAAAGGGGCCTGTTAAGGGGGATCCGTGCTCGATCTCTGAAGTGAACCTCTCCCGATGTATATTTTAAGGACCTTCCGGTTGTTCGGAAGGATGATCGTTTTAGAGTTGCTGAATTTCTTTGACCGCTGAAGATACGACGAATATCCTGGAATTGTTACTCTGCGGGTCTGCAGGAGCAAGAAATAATCCGGGACGGTTCAGATCGATTCCCATGGAAGTGCCGGCCAGGATTTCCCCGTCTGAAAAGACAATCTTCACCTTTTTGCCATAGGACTTATCTTCCGATAAGAAGTCTTTGCGTTCATTATAGGCGGAATTGCCACCATAATCCTTTACAAAGAATACAGCTTTCAAATCGGATATATTGATTTCAATTGGCTCGTTCGACGGAACTCCGGAGTTCATGAAAAGATGGAAAGATGGTTTGTTCGGTGCAAAATCATGCGTTACACCTTTGAGTACTCTGCCGTCTGAAAAGCGTGCAACAATCTTGTTGTTCGTCATGCAATCTCACTCCAATCGTTTTTCTTGTTTTTCATCGTATCGGCCCGACACACAATAAACTAAACAATTCAGGACTTGAAATGCTATCTTTTCGGATTTTATCGCTGCCTGTTTTGGGATATATTATTCATAGAATGTTTACAGATTTACGCCATAATGCTCTTTGAGTAAATTGTAACAATGATCGCTTCAGGAAGCCTTGACAACCGGAATGTCATTCCAGCAGGTAGTGAACCTGGCAGAGAGCCTGGCACGACGCATGCCCCATGGCCGCTCGATTCCGCAGCCTGCGTACGTGATAGTATCTCTGCCCCAGCGGGTATTGATGGTATCTATGGTCTTCATGAGAGACAGTTCTCGCAGGCCCTCACGTCCGGGATAAAACAGGTTCATCTGCACCTGTCCCCGGGGCACGAGTCCGGTCAGCATGACGCCTGCTTTGCGAAAGCTGAGTCCGGGCTTGAAAATACGCTCCAGAATGGCCAGCGCGTAACCGGTGAGTTCCGGAGTGTGCGCGCTCGGCACGGGGAGCTGCACGCAAGCGGCGTGTGATGTGAAATGAGAGTGAACGAAAGGATTTTCGATCAGAAATACGTGGATGCAGGATGCGGCTGATCTCTGCCGGCGTGCCTTTTCAGCCGCCCGCGCGGTGTAGGAGGTTACGGCCTGTCTGAGTTCGTCAAAACTGTTTACCTCTCTGCCGAATGAGCGCGAACACATGATAGATTTCTTCGGCGCTGAGACTTCCTCCAAAGGGATGCAGGATATGCCTCTGAGTTCCCATGCGGTGCGCAGCCCGGTGATGGTCAGATGTTTTTTGATCCACGAATCTTCGATTTCTTTGAGATCGAGCCCGGTGCGTATCCCGTGACGTTTCAAAAAACGCGCGTGCCGATAACCTATGCCCCAGATTTCAGACACATCGAGCCCTGCCAGAATATCTTCCGGATGGTGACTGATATCGAAAACCCCGGCACAGGCGCTATCTTTTTTGGCCACACGGGCAGCCGCTTTGGCCAGCGTCTTGGTTGGCCCGATTCCGATACTGACCGGAATGCCGGTCCACTTTTTTACCGTATGCCTTATCCGCCGACCATATTTACAGGAATCTTCCCTGAGTCCGGAGAGGGGAAGGAATGCCTCATCAATCGAGTAGATCTCGATGTCCGGGGCGAAGGAGGCCAGGGTTTCCATCACCCGCCGGGACATGTCGGCATACAGCGTGTAGTTGGAAGAATAGATGTGACCGCCGCATTTTTTTATGGTTGCCTTCCATCGGAACAACGGGTCGCCGATCTTGATGCCGAGCTGTTTTATTTCGTTCGATCTGGCAATGATACACCCGTCGTTATTCGAGAGTACCACCACGGGTTTTCCCTCGAGCCCGGGGGTGAATACCCGCTCGCACGAAACATAGAAGTTGTTGCAGTCTACCAGAGCAAAGCGTTTTTCCATGGGTTATACCTTGTGAATTACATGAGTGACCACGCCCCAGAGCTCGATCTGCATGTCGCCTGAAATCTCAAGGGGCTTAAACGCGGGGTTCTCGGCCAGGAGGTAGCACGTATCTCCTCTTCGGCGGAAACGCTTCACGGTAAATTCACTGTTGAGGACCGCGATAACGATGTTGTTGTCATGGGGTTCCAGTGCCCTGTCCACGATCAGGATATCGCCGGGGTGGATGCCGGCCTCGATCATGGAGGTCCCTTCCACTCGCACGAAGAATGTGGCGGCGGGGTGTTTGATCAGAAATTCATTAAGATCCAGGGTTTTGTCAACAAAATCGTCTGCCGGAGATGGAAAACCGGCCGAGATCCCCGCCGTAAACAGCGGTATTTTCAGCTTGGTTTTGCCGTTAAAGCCCCAGATTCCGGTGACTCGAACCTTCCCACGGTGTTTCATTCCTATGGGTTCTACCACCTTCATCCCGGCATGTAAAGACTGCCGGGAGAGAGTTTTTATCCTTTGAAATCAGCGGCAGGTTGTCGGACGACAGGTTCTTAAGCAGGTTCGGTGCCGCAAGATCAGGAAATGAGCCATGTTCTGAAAATAACTTATGAAAAAGCCCGGAATACCCTTTGAGAAGACTTGACTTGAGGGATGCTGATCCTATAAAGATACTATGGGATAAAATAACAGACAAGGGATGACATATGTTCAATATGCGATTTCAGGAAGTCTTGGGGTTTCTAGTAGGGCCTGAAGGCAGTGATGAGAGGATTGGTGTTTGCTATCCGGCCCTCGATGTATTTGAGAATTCCAAGGAACTTTGCATCGAGGTTGAGATCCCGGGAATACATCCTGAAGAAGTGAATGTCGAAATTATCGGCAGGTTGCTCAGGATAAGCGGAATGAAGCAAGATCCGCTCGAAAACAAAGGCATTCGCTACATCAGGATGGAGAGGAGTTTCGGCCGATTCAGCCGGGAGCTGGAAATACCGGAACGATTTGATTTGGATAATGTTGATGCAAAATTTGCAGATGGTGTTTTAATCGTAAAGATTGCGCGGGTTACCGATAACGTTGAGGTTGTAAAACGTATAACTGTTGAATAGGAGCGATTTCATGGAAAAAGAAACACAACCAATAGATATTCCGGGGAATATTCCTCTGCTGCCTATCAGAGATGTGGTGATATATCCGTATATGATACTGCCGCTGTTTGTCGGCAGAGGATTGTCGATAAAGGCCGTCGATGAAGCCTTGAATAAGGATCGCTATATCTTTCTGGCTGCCCAGAAGGATTCAACCGTAGAAGAGCCTGATGAAGATCAGATTTTCACAACCGGTACGGTGGCAATGGTCATCCGGATGCTGAAGCTGCCTGATGGCAGAGTTAAGATACTGGTTCAGGGAGTTGCCAAGGCTCGAATCAAAGAATTCCATAAAGATGAACAGGGATTTTTTACGGTTGATATCGAAAAGATCGAAGAAACTGAGCTTTCGGAGATTTCAGTGGAAGTTGAAGCACTGATGCGTACCGTCAAAGAGCAGACAGAACGGATTCTGCAGTTGCGAGGGATTGTGTCACCCGACGCACTGTCTATTCTGGAAGCCATTGATGACCCGGGCCGGCTTGCAGATCTTGTAGCCTCCAATCTGAGGTTGAAGGTGGATGAATCGCAGAAGGTGCTCGAAATAATCGATCCGATTGAACGACTCAATCATATCAACGGCCTTCTGGCCAAGGAAATGGAACTTTCCGAGGTGCAGGCCAAGATTCAGACCCAGGCCAAAGAGGAGATGGGCAAGACCCAGAGGGAATACTTCCTGAGGGAACAGATGCGAGCCATTCAGCAGGAACTGGGAGAGGTCGATGAGAAAAGCAAAGAAATGGATGAGTATCTGCAGAAGATTGAAAAATTAGGGATGACCGAGGAGATCAAAAAGGAGGCCTTAAAACAGCTCGATCGTCTGAAAATGATGCATCAGGATTCTGCTGAAGCCAATATCATACGTACCTATCTCGACTGGATGGTTGACCTCCCCTGGGGTCATTCCACGCCGGACAGTCTTGATATCAAAGCGGCAGCCAATGTTCTGGAGGAAGATCATTACGGCCTCGAAAAAGTAAAACAGCGTATTCTGGAATATCTGGCGGTGCGCAAACTCAACCCGGATAAAAAGGGCGCTATTCTGTGCTTTGTGGGTCCTCCGGGTGTCGGCAAGACATCTCTTGGTCGTTCAATCGCCAGGGCGCTGGGCAGGAACTTTCATAGGCTCTCTATCGGCGGGGTACGCGACGAGGCCGAGATACGCGGGCACAGACGCACCTACATTGGAGCGCTTCCCGGCAGGATTATCCAGGGCATCAAGAATGCCGGTTCGAATAATCCGGTCTTCATGATTGACGAGGTGGATAAAATCGGTCAGGATTTTCGAGGAGATCCGTCCTCGGCACTTCTGGAGGTGCTTGATCCGGAGCAGAATTTTTCGTTCCAGGATCATTATCTCAACGTGCCGTTTGATCTTTCCAAGGTAATGTTCATTACCACGGCCAACCTTATCGATCCCATTCCATCACCTCTGCGCGACAGGATGGAGGTCATCGAACTGCCGGGATATACGGATTATGAGAAGCTTCAAATCTCCAAACGCTACCTTGTTCCGAGGCAGGTTAAAGAAAACGGCATAGATCCCGATTTTATAAAGTTTTCAGATGAGGCTGTACTTGATGTCATTAACCATTACACCAAGGAGGCCGGTGTCAGAAACGCAGAGCGTGAGATTGGTTCCATCTGCCGTAAGGTGGCGCGTGATATAGCAGAGAGGAATTCCAAGCGTAAGAAATCCTACCGTATAACGGCCAAAAGCGTATCGAAATACCTGGGAGTACCCAAGTTTCTGCCGGAGCAGGAACGCAAAGAGCATGAAGTCGGTGTATCAACCGGTCTTGCATGGACCCAGTATGGTGGTGAAATCCTCTATATCGAAGCTTCGGTGCTCCCCAGCAGTGAAGGCAAGGGCGGCAGCCTCGTGCTCACCGGGCAGCTTGGCGATGTGATGAAGGAATCCGCCCAGGCCGGTTTGACGTATATCCGCTCCCGGGCAGAGCAGTTAGGCATTTCTCCGAGCTTCAACAGAGAAAAAGACGTACATGTACATGTGCCTGCCGGAGCTATACCCAAAGACGGGCCATCAGCGGGAATCACCATGGCAGTTGCCGTGATTTCGGCGCTGACCAACAAGATGGTCAGAAAAGATATTGCCATGACGGGTGAGATCACCTTGCGGGGCAAGGTGCTTCCAATCGGAGGGCTCAAGGAGAAAACTTTAGCCGCTCACCGCAACAAGGTGTTTGATATCATTATTCCCAAAGACAACATGAAGGACATGGAGGATGTTCCTCCCCTGGTCAGGAAAAAGGTGACGTTTCATCCGGTGAGTTCAATGGATGAGGTGCTTGAACTGGTATTTGTCAAGAATTGAGTACGCTGCTGAAAATCCCGGCAATGGTAGGTCCGGCAATTTTAGCCATTGAAATTACCTCTTCGATGGGTGCCGGACGGTAGTCATCAGGATCATTATTGTTGGTGATGGCGGATATGGCCATTACCTCCATGCCGCAGTGGACAGCCTGATTTACTTCCATCACGGTTGACATGCCTACCGCATCCGCGCCCATAATCCGGAGCATGCGTGTCTCTGCGGCCGTCTCCATTGATGGCCCCAGCACTTGTACATATACGCCTTCTTTCAGTTCCAGATCACTGCGTTTGGCATAATCCCTGGCTTTGTGCAACAGAAGCGGAGAATAGGGGCAGGTCATATCCGGAAAGCGCGGCCCCATCTCTTCATTGTTTTCACCCACAAGCGGGTTTCTTCCCGTAAAATTGATATGATCGGTAATAATCATGGCGCTGCCGGGAACCAAATCTTTTCTGAGACCTCCGGCGGCATTGGAGATCAAGATTCGTTTGACCCCCATGAGTTTGAATACCCTGACGGGAAAGGTTACTTCTTGGGGGCTGTAGCCCTCATACAGGTGAAATCGTCCGCTCATTACCACGACCGGACACTGCCCGAGTCTGCCGAATATCATTTTGCCGGCATGGCTGGCGACGGATGATACGGCAAATCCCGGGATATCGGTATATTCAACCGAATGTTCGATTGTGAGGGCCTGTTCCATTATATCCAGCCCGGTGCCCAGGATCACGGCTGTCTCTGGTTTTGCAATCGAACACAGTAACTGAGCGGCTCGTTTTGCAGTGTCGATAGTCATGTTTCCAGTTTTATTGCTTCATCGATAAGCATGATCGGAATATCATCCTCAATAGGGTATTTCAGCTTGCAGTTGTTGCAGATCAGGCCGTTTTGTTCTTCTTCAAGTATCAGCTTTCCCTTGCATTTAGGACAGGCCAATACTTCCAGCAATTCTTTGTCAATAGGCATACCATCCTCCTGTTTTCACTATGCAATGCGTTACAGGGGCTTGTCAAGATAGTGTGTCATGACGGTGACAGCGCTATCAGACATTCCCTCACCACCTTGGCGGCTACAACCGAGGAAACCCCGCTCGGATCGAGCTGAGGGGCAAGCTCGACAACATCCATGCCCACGACCCGGAGGTTCCTGAGTATTTCAAAGAGTGTCTCTATGAGTTGCTGAAAAGAAATTCCTCCCGGTTCGGGTGTGCCGGTCCCGGGAAAGATTGATGGATCAAGGATGTCCAGATCACAGCTTATATAGCAGGGTGAGCTTGATGCCCAGTCGATGATTTTCTCCGGTTCGGCCAGGATTTCATTTGCAAGGGGGCGCTCCTCCCGCGCAAAGGAACGAATACCGATCTGTCTGATCGATTCCAAACCGATAATCTCACTGATTCGCCTGATAACCGTGGCATGTGAAAGTTTCTGCCCCAGATACATGTCGCGCAGATCTGCATGGGCATCCAGATGGATGATTTTCAGACCTTGATATTCTTTTGTGATCGCCCGCAGACAGCCGAGTGAAATGAGGTGCTCACCGCCGAGCGGAAATGGTATTCTGCCCTGGGAGACGATTTTGGAGACCGAATGCTCTATAATCGCCAATGCCGGCTCCGGGTTGCCGAACGGAAGTTCGAGATCCCCCATGTCCATGAAATCTATGTCTTCGAGATCAGCCTCTTGCATGGGCGAGAATGTTTCCAGGCTGTGCGAGGCCTCCCGGATAGCCATCGGTCCGAAACGTGCCCCGGGCCGGTAGGTGGCCGTTGAATCAAACGGCATACCGAGAATGCAGATAGTTCCTGTATGTTTTGACGCAAGGTAATGCATTACAGTTTTTCTTGTATGTAGTTCGGCAATGCAAAGGCTGATCTGTGTATTTCAGGGTTGTAGTATTTGCAGAGTTTGGCAATTTGACGGGCCCGTTGCCGATCAAAGTCTTTTGCCGGATTTTTATCGGATTTCAGCCCGATGCTGTACGACCATAAGCCGGACGGATAACAGGGGGAAGGTGCCGTGTAGAGGTGTGCACTTTTGAAAGATTTGGCAATATTACCGTAGATACGAACGACATTCTTCAGGCTCCAGGCGGGCGATTCAGTCTGGGCGCACATGACCCCTCCAGGCGTGAGGCACTCGCACACATCATTATAGAATTCCGAAGTAAACAGGCCTATGGCCGGGCCAACAGGGTCGGTAGAGTCAATACAGATACAATCGAATTCCTGCTTGTGTGCCTTTACGTATTCGATGCCGTCTCCGATGAAGAGTTCAACCCGTTCATCATCGAATCCGGATGACAGTGAGGGAAAGAACCTGCGGGAAGCATTAATCACCGCCTCATCAATTTCACATAAAACGACCTTTTTCACGCAAGCATGTTTCAATGCTTCCCGGATGGAGCCGCCGTCACCACCACCGATGATGAGCACTTTTTCCGGATTGTCCACACACAGCAGGGGCACATGCATCAGCATGTCGTGATAGTAGAATTCATCTTTTTCAGTGAGCATGACAATGTCATCCAGCAGCATTACTTTGCCGAAGAAATCGTTTCTGAGCACCCTGATGCGCTGATAAGGGGTTTTCGCTTCAAACAATATTTCATCAATGCGAAAACTGAGCCCGCCGACAACGTCTCTACTTTCAAATCTTTCTGTAAACCAGTGAGTTTTTTCCATACACCTAATCCCAAAGCACGGCAGCGGCGAATGCGCATCCGCAATTGGTGACCGTATGTTCCACAACTTTACTTTGTAGTTGTTTTATGGGTTTTCCCCGCATTTTCATACCTTCTTCCGCCATGCGTCTTACCATTGTTTCAACAGCCTCTTTTGTGTTTTTTGCGGAGTATTCCATAATCAGACCGGCATGATTTTCATCTTCGGGGAATGCAATTGCAACGCCGGCAGATATGATTTCCCCGGGTTTGTCTGAGGTGATGGAGGCATACGCAACCGGAACCAGAGAACCATGGGGTAGTGCTAAAGGCTCTATATGCCTGGCATGTGGCGGGCAGATGCTGCTCATTTTTACCAGGTTGGTATTGCCGATACCTGCCTGCATCAGTGCTCCGTCAAAGGCATTCAGGGTTGTAAAGCCTTCCGATGATCCTGTAGCGAGAAAGTATGTGGTTGGTGTTTTTATCAGCATTGTATCCTCTCACATGGCTGCAACAGCATCCGGTTTGTATTTCAATTCCTGTTCCACAGCTCCCAGCTGACCGCGTTTCATCTCGATCGTCGAGAAATGGGCACTTTCAAGCCTTTCCTTAAGATAATCAAAAGCCTTCCATGGGTCGACCGTTTCGCCGCAGGTAAATATATCAACCGCAGCATAGCCGTATTCCGGCCATGTGTGGATGGAAAGATGACTTTCGGCAATTACCACAACGCCGCTCACACCATGAGGATTGAATGTATGAAATGCAGAGTTTACAATAGTGGCTCCGGCTTTTTGAGCCGCTGTATTCATATATTCTTCTATCATCTCAGTATTGTTGAGTATCTCTCTATTGCAGTCATAATATTCAGCAAGCACCTGGATTCCTAAAGCATTCATAGTGTACCCCCCTTTCTAAAAACTTGGTGGAGCAGAGATCCAGAGGATCTGTGCCTTGGTTTTCGAACGATTCTCGAGCCAGTGAGTCTTGTCGGCCGTATAGTAAAAGGCATCACCTTTGGAAGCCTTATATGCATCCACGCCGACATTTATCAATATTCTGCCGCTAAGAACGATCCCGCACTCGTCGCCGTAATGAGTTTTTTCCTTTTGGGTGGATGAGCCTGGAAGAAGTGTAACCAGCATGATATCAACTTCTCTGTCCTGGGCCCCGGCAATGAGAACTTCCTTAATTATTCCTTTCTCGTCGTCATTTATAACAACTCGTTTTTCTGGGCTGAATACAACAACATCGGGGCCTTTATCGGCAAAGAACTCTCCCGCTGTTGTGTCAAGCGCATTCAGAATAAGCTCCATGGTGTCCAGGGCTGGAGATTGTAAATCTCTCTCGAGCAAGGATATAAACCCCTTGGTGAGATCGGCCCGTTTCGCCAGTTCTTCCTGAGTGAGTTCCTGGGCTAAACGCAGATTTTTTATCTTTTCTCCAACCTTCAACCTTTTCCTCCGGGGTCATTTAAGTGTGACCGATTGTTTACATAAGTAAACTCAACTCGGGCTTTCTATATGACAAGGCTCTTGCAGATGTCAAGCATAGATTTTGCTCTGGGAAGAAAATATTTTAATATGCCTAAAGCCATGTAATTAAAGTTGTATTGTGCGGTTCTGCCAGTGGGATGATAGGGGTCATGTTCAAAAACGACAACCCCTTCATTTGCTATGGCCTCGTCGATCGTTTTCGTTTTATTGTTGTTAATTCGACCGAAAACTACTCGCAGTCTATTATGCAG
>JAFGIF010000053.1 GCA_016929755.1 Deltaproteobacteria bacterium
AGATGCCTGATGGAACAGCAATGACCTTTCTCGGCATGCCGACCAGCTACGCCGAACTGGATGCCCAGAGCAACCGCTTTGCACAGGCGCTCATGGACTGGGGGATTAAAAAAGGTGACCGGGTAGCCATGCTGATGGCCAACACCCCGGCTTTCCTATCCTGCCAGTACGGCATCTTAAAGGCCGGGGCGATTGTTGTGCCGGTAAACCCCCTGTATACAGGCCGGGAACTCTTACATGTTCTTAGTGATTCAGGGGCCCGCCTGGCAGTTGTACTGAACCTTTTCGCCTCAAGCGTAGCTGAAATTATGGATCAAACATCCCTTGAACACCTTGTAATCGTACCGATTCCCGGCATGGATGTGGAACTCCCTGACGGCATCACCCTGCTGGAGGACTTTGTTGACTCTCACCCGGATACAAATCCACACCTTAAGATAGGGCTGGATGATCCGGCAATGATCCTTTACACCGGTGGAACTACAGGCCTGTCCAAGGGGGCGGTTATAGCACACCGCAGCCTGGTCTACTGCAGTGTAATGCTCAGCACTCTTGATCCTTCAATGGAAGCCCAGAAAGACTCTTTCCTGCTTGTTATGCCGCTGTTCCATATCATGGGCAACCTGATTGCAGTCTTCTGCCTGCATAAAGGCCTTCCCATTCATCTGATCCCACGCTATGACCCGGAACTCCTACTGCAGGCTATCGACCAGCAAAAGCCCACATGGTTCCCAGGGGTTCCGACCATATTTATCGGGGTCATGAATCATCCGGATGTCAACAAATACGATCTTACCAGTATCCGCTATTGTATTTCCGGCGCAGCCCCATTCCCTCTCGAATCCATGGAAAAGTTTGAAGCGATTACCGGTTGCCACATAAGTGAATGCTTCGGGTTAACCGAGGCCGGGGCATCCATCATGCTGAATCCCTTTGTCGGTATGCGTAAAATCGGCAGTATCGGCATCCCCACCCCTGGGATAGACGCCAAGATCGTTGATCTCGAAGACGGCACCAGGGAATTGCCTCCCAATCATGAAGGTGAACTGGTTGTAAAAGGAGTTCCCCTCATGAAATACTACCACAACATGCCCGAGGAAACCGCGAATACTTTGAAAGACGGCTGGCTGCATACCGCCGACATCGCCCGCATGGACGAAGACGGCTATTTCTGGATTGTGGACCGCATCAAAGACATGATTATCATCGGGGGAGAAAATGTATACCCCCGTGAAATCGATGAGGTTCTGCACGAACACCCAAAGGTTGAGCTTGCTTGTGCAATCGGGATTCCCGATTCCTATAAAGGAGAGGCAGTCAAAGCCTTTGTGGTTCCCCTAAAGGGTGAAACCATCACTGAAGAGGAGATCATAGACTTCTGTCGTTTACACCTGGCGCCGTTTAAAGTGCCCAAGATTGTTGAAATCCGCGACACACTGCCGACCTCAGCCATCGGCAAAGTGCTGCGCAAGATATTACGCGAGGAGGAGAAAAAGAAGAATCCCGACTCGTAATTTATAACCGGCAGGGCCGCACCCGCTCAGAACCGGTATTGGCTGATAATATGATAAATAAAACCATATAGGGAGGTTATATGAGTACAACTGATCCTTTCAAAGTCGAACAGGATGGGCACATTGCATGGTTTATTTTCAACAGGCCGGAAAAACGCAACACCATGACTAACGCATTCTTTCAGGGAATCAAGGACTACTTTGTTAAATTCGATGAAGATCCGGATGTCAGGGTAGTTGTGATAAAAGGAGAAGGCAAGAGTTTCACGGCCGGAATCGACTTTGCGGACCTGGGGGGGCTTGTCGGTGATGGATCAGCCAGGTATCGTGAAGACCTCAATAAAAAGATACTGTGGGGCCAGGACTGCTTCAGTGCAATGGAAAAATGCCGCAAGCCGGTCATTGCCGCTGCACACAGCCACTGTATCGGGGGCGGGGTTGATCTTTTGAGCGCCTGCGATATCCGTATCGCCACCAGAGATACAATTTTTTCTATCCGTGAAACCAGACTGGGAGTCATTGCAGACGTGGGAACACTCCAGCGCCTGCCGCATATTATCGGGCACGGGTGGTTCCGCGAGCTGGCTCTAACCGGCCGTGATTTCAGCGCTGAAGAGGCCCTGCAGATGGGTTTTATCACCCGGATCTGCGATGACCGGGAAAGCCTCTACGCCGAAGCCAAAACACTGGCGACCCAGATCGCAGATTGCGCCCCGCTCGCGGTCCAGGGTGTCAAAGACGTATTCATCTACAGTCGCGATCATGGGGTCTACCCCGGGCTGGAATATGTTGCCCTGAAAAACTCCGCGGCCATCCCTTCACAGGATATGATGGAATCCATGGCAGCCTTCATGGAAAAACGCAAGCCGGTCTACAAGGGCAACTGAGCATTCAGGACGCACAGAAGACTGTAAAAAGCTGCACAGGAGAACATGAACCGGCATGTCCGTATGAGAAATCACGCGGCATTGGATAAAAATGTTCTTGACAGAAAGAAGGCAGAGCGATAAGTTAGTTTAAAGTTTTACTTTATACTTTATTATTGAGTTGCCTGTTCAATACAATATGAATTTAAGAACAATTTTGTAAAGGAGGACTTTTTACAATGAAGTGTAGCTACGAAATTAATGAAAAAGGCATCGCCGTGGTGAGGATAGACAACCCTCCCCTGAATGCTATTGATGAAGAAGTGTTAAACCAGATGGAAGACTGCATCCGCAAAATTTCCGAAGATGCCGGCGCCAAAGTCATTATCATCATCGGCGAGGGCATGGCATTTATCGCCGGAGCGGATATCAAGAAAATCCAGGATGTCAACTCGGCTGAGCAGGCCGAAGCTTTAGCCAGCCAGGGGCAGGGACTGCTCAGCATGATCGAAAATTCCAGAAAACCGGTTATCGCGGCAATCAACGGCCTGGCCTTAGGTGGTGGAACCGAGCTGGCGCTTGCCTGTCATATACGCATCGCTGCAGAATCAGCCAAGATGGGTTTGCCCGAAATCTCGCTGGGAATCCTGCCGGGATTCGGCGGCACCCAGAGAAGCGCCCGGTTACTCGGCCCGGCAAGGGCCCTGGAAATCATGCTTACCGGCAAATTTCTCGATATGACTGAAGCCGAACAAATCGGCCTGGTCAATAAAGTGGTCCCGGACGCCGACCTGATGACTGAGGCCATTAAAATGGCATCAAGAATCGCATCCAAAGGCCAGGTTGCTGTCAGAGCGATTGTGGAAGCGGTTATCGAAGGTGTCAAAATGCCTCTGGAAGATGGTTTGAAGCTGGAGAGGCAATTACTCGGGAAGTTGTCCGAAACCGAAGACAAGAAAGAAGGCATCGCTGCATTTCTGGAAAAACGCAAACCGGTTTTTCAGGGCAAATAGTCCAGGATTCAATGTGAATCATGGGCTGGCTTAATATGGATGTATAATGTTTGAATACCATATCGAACCACGCCTCAGTGAAACAGATGCCCTCGGACATATCAACAA
>JAFGIF010000293.1 GCA_016929755.1 Deltaproteobacteria bacterium
ATTGACTAGCTTTCATCAAGTCCCTCCCGCAGTTTTAAGCGAGTCTTCAGCGGCAGTTTATGGGATGCAAGGCGAAAGGCCTCCTTGGCCTGTTCATAAGTCACTCCATCCATTTCAAACATTATTCTGCCGGGTTTTATCACCGCAACCCATTCTTCGGGTGCCCCCTTGCCTTTTCCCATTCGGGTTTCGGCAGGCTTCTTGGTTATTGGTTTGTCAGGAAAAATCCTGATCCATATTTTGCCTCCACGTTTCACCGATCTTGTGATTGCAATTCGGGCCGCTTCGATCTGCCGGGCGGTAACCCAGTGCGGCTCCAGGGCCTGAAGTCCATATTTGCCGAACGCAACCGTGGAACCTCTCTCCGGGCTGCCAGTCATGCGCCCGCGGTGCTGCTTTCTGTGCTTTATCTTATTAGGCATCAACATAACTGAACTCTCCCTTACGCAGTCGCCTCTTCACGTTTCTTGACAATTTCTCCATGGAAAACCCAGACTTTGACCCCAATTACACCGTAAATAGTATGAGCCTCTGCAAAACCGTAGTCAATATCGGAACGTAGCGTATGCAATGGAACTCTACCTTCCCGGTACCACTCACGACGTGCTATTTCAGCCCCTGCCAGTCGCCCGGCACACGCGACTTTGATACCCTGAGCGCCCATCCTCAACGCCTGCCCAACGGCCCGCTTCATGGCCCTTCTATATGCAACCCTGCGAACCAGCTGATTGGCAATACCTTCAGCTACGATCTGGGCATCTGTTTCAGGTCTTCTCACTTCCTTGATTTCCAGCATGATATCATTCTTGACAAACCGGGAGAGGTCCTTCCGCAGCTGTTCGGTACCCTGCCCTTTGCGGCCAATGACAAGGCCCGGTCTCCCGGTAAATATAACGATCTTCACCTTGTTGGCAGCACGTTCGATAATGACGTTCGAGATCCCTGCATGTTTTAGATTGGTGAAGATGAATTTCCTTATCTTCGAATCTTCGAGCAAGAACTCATCAAATCTTTTCTGGGCAAACCATTTAGACTTCCAATCCTTGGTTATTCCCAGCCGAAATCCATATGGGTGAACTTTCTGTCCCACGCACTACCCCTTTCTTAGAGTTCCTCAAGCACAACCGATATGTGGCTCGTTCTTTTCAGAATTCTGGTTGCCCTGCCCTGGGCCCTGGGTCTCCAGCGCTTCTGGCTGGGCCCCTCATCAATCTGAATTGAACTCACATACAGATTATCTACATCCATCAAACCGGTTGTCATGGCATTCGCCACTGCGGAATTCAACACCTTGGTTATACACAAAGCCCTCTTGGTACCCAGAAGATTCAATATTCTGAGTGCATCCGCAATGGGCCTACCTCGTACCTGATCGGCAATAAGCCGTGTCTTTTGCGGGGAAACCCTAGCGAAGCGTAATTTTGCCTTCGATTCCATCGCTACCGTCCCTTTCTCTGTGACTTCCTGTCTGCGGCATGCCCATAAAATGTACGGGTAGCAGCAAATTCACCCAGTTTGTGTCCAATCATATCTTCGGTTATATATACAGGAACAAATTTTTTCCCGTTATGCACAGCAAAGGTGAGTCCGACAAATTCAGGAAGAATAACCGACCTGCGTGACCAGGTTTTAATCACCCTCCGGCTGCCCGTATCACGGGACTCAAAAACTTTCTTTAGAAGGTGGTCATCTACAAATGGCCCTTTTTTCAACGAACGAGACACGCTTTACTTCCTCCTCTTGACGATATACTTGTCCGAACCCTTGTGGACCTTCCTGGTTTTATGACCCTTCGTGCTAACACCCCAGGGAGTAACCGGATGGTTTCCCTTGACCCTGCCTTCTCCACCGCCATGCGGGTGGTCAACAGGATTCATGGCAACGCCCCTGACAGTAGGCCGTATCCCCATCCAGCGTTTCCGACCGGCCTTGCCGACGGTAATGTTCGAATGGCTAACATTGCCAACCTGTCCGATGGTTGCCCTGCACTCGGCCAGCACCTTGCGCACCTCACCGGAAGGCATCTTCAGATCAACATAGTTGCCTTCTTTAGCAAGCACCTGGGCATAAGTTCCAGCCGAGCGGATTAGCTGCCCGCCTTTGCCGATCCTGAGCTCAACATTGTGTACAAAGGTTCCCAGCGGGATCAGCTTCAATCTCATAGCATTACCAGGCCTGATTTCGGCCTCGTCTGACGCAAGCACCGTAGAGCCCACAGCTAAACCATCAGGCCAGAGAATATAACGCTTCTCGCCGTCGGCATACTGTATCAGGCTGATTCGCGCCGAGCGGTTGGGATCATATTCAATAGTCATCAGCTTGCCGGGAATACCAATTTTATTCCGCTTGAAATCGATGATTCTATATAGCCGTTTATGTCCACCGCCCTGATGGCGGACGGTAATACGCCCAATATTATTGCGGCCCCCTTTTTTCCGGATCGGGATTGTCAGGGATTTTTCGGGCTTGCCGGTCGTTATCTCATCAAACGTCGAAACCGTCATCGAACGTATGCCGGGCGATGTTGGATTGAATCCGCGTATGCTCATGACTTATACCCCTTCATAAAACTCGATACTCTCACCCTCTCTCAGGGTCACAACAGCCTTCTTCCAATTCGAGCGTTGATATTCATGGCGCCCATAACGCTTTATCTTGCCTTTCACTCCCATGGTGCGAACATTTTCCACATGAACTTTGAACAGCGTCTCCACAGCTTCTTTAATTTCGATCTTGTTCGCATCTTTACTCACGGCAAAAACAGCCTGATTATTATCCTGTTTGAGCATTGTTCCTTTTTCAGTAACCACAGGATATTTTATGATCCGAGTGATGTTCTTCATTTGCCCAGCCTCTCTTCGACATACTCAACCGCCTCAAGATCCATTATCAAGCCTCGATATTTCAGGATGTCATACACATTTAATCCCCGTACATCGAGCAACTTGCTTGATGGGTGATTTCTGGAAGCCAGGCTGACCTTACTGTCGATATTTCCCATAACCAGCAGGGCATTGGACATCTCAAGATTATTAAGCGCTTCGACAAATCGCTTGGTCTTGACTTCATCCAGATCAATTTTATCAACAATCTTGAACTCATTCTCCCCGAGCTTCATGCTCAAGGCAGACTTTAATGCCTGAGAGCGCACCTTTTTCGGAACACTTTTGTTGAATTTCCTGCCATTCGGTCCGAAAATAACTCCGCCGCCTTTCCATAATGGCGAACGGTTGGTACCAGCTCTGGCCCTGCCGGTTCCCTTCTGACGATACGGTTTTCGCCCCCCGCCGGAAACATCGGAGCGTGTTTTCACCTTGGCATTGCCCAAGCGTTTCTTGGCTGTCTGCCATACGACCACATCATGGATCAGATGCGGTTTCAATTCACATTGAAACACGGCTTCAGAGAGTTCAATCTGCTTCACCTTCTCTCCCGCCATGTTGTACACATCAACACTAGGCATGACTAATTCCCTTGCTTTCTCAGCACAACGATCTGTCCCTTTGATCCGGGGACCGCCCCTTTCAGGGCAATGACATTGTCTTCTTCGCGTATATCCACAATTTCCAGGCCTTTGACAGTAATCTGCTTATCTCCCATATGACCCGGCATCTTTTTCCCTTTTATGACCTTGCTCGGATCTGCTGAGCATCCGATAGATCCTGTCGCCCGATGTATAAGCGATCCGTGAGAGGCAGGCAAGCCTCCGAACCCGTGTCTTTTGACAACACCGGCAAACCCTTTGCCCTTGGATGTGCCGGTTACCCGCACAGTCTCTCCCTTTTCGAATACATCTACAGCCTTGATCTCGTCTCCGGCGCTTATTGCACTTACATCATCACAGGGTACTTCCCGTAAAAAGTAAAAGCAGCCTTTGCCGGTTTTATCAAAATGACCCTTCAGAGGTTTATTTACACGTTCAGGCTTCTTTGATCCGAATCCAAGCTGAACGCTATCATAGCCGTCTTTTTCTTTTATTTTCTTCTGGATAACAAAGCAGGGTCCAGTTTGAATAAGTGTTACCGGTATCACTTTACCGTCTTCTTTGAAGATCTGGCTCATGCCCAGTTTCCTGCCCAGAATTCCCCTGATCATCTCTCACCTCTTTTGCTTAGAGCTTGATTTCCACATCCACTCCTGCTGAAAGATCAAGTTTCATGAGTGAATCCACTGTCTGTTGTGTAGGGTCCAGAATGTCCAAGAGCCTCTTGTAAGTACGAATCTCGAACTGGTCCCTTGACTTTTTATCTACATGAGGAGATCGCAAAACACAGAATTTCTCTATCTTGGTGGGCAAAGGGATCGGACCTGCCACCCGAGAACCTGTCCTTCGCACTGCATCTACAATCTCCTGCACTGACTGGTCAATGAGTTTATGATCGTATCCCCTTAACCGAATGCGTATTCTTTGCGTCTCCATGCTCCTTACTCCAGATCCTACTCTATAACCTTGACGGTCACGCCTGAGGCCACGGTTCGGCCGCCTTCACGGATAGCAAACCGCAGGCCCTCGTCCATGGCG
>JAFGIF010000294.1 GCA_016929755.1 Deltaproteobacteria bacterium
CAAATAGTCCACGCGCGCGTGGATTCACCGGATGGCATAATGAGTGAGAAGTTGAACAAAATTCAGGAAAGGATCCGGCAGGAGAAACAGAGGGACTCCTCGTATCTGGAAAGGTGTGAGACGCCGCCCTTGAGCTCTCTCGCCATCGAGATCAACTCCTTCTGTAATCGGAAATGTCCCTGGTGCCCGAACCATTCGAACCATAGAGGCGTGGAATATTTGGATGACGAGGTTTTCTACAAGGTCGTCGACGAATTGAGGGAAATGAAGTTCGAGGGCAAGATTACATTCAACCTGTTTAATGAACCTCTGCTGGACAGGCGAATACTCGTGTTCATCGAATACATACGAAAGAATATCCCGTCTTGTTTTATCTACCTGAACACCAACGGCGACATGCTGAAACGCGATTTATGGTTGGATCTCCGGAAACGGGGTCTTGATTTTGCGAACATTTCGCAGTATGATGGTAAAATCAATGAGAACATCCAGAAAATTTTGGCCGAGTTAACTACAGAAGAAAAGAAGCGTTTTCACGTAAGACTGTTCCCTTCCCAAATAAACCGTTTAAGTGACTGGGCCGGGCTGGTCCCATCCGGCCGAAACGTCAAAAAGCCGTTGGCGAAGAGCTGTGAAAGGCCGTTCTATCAACTTTGCGTGGACTACAAGGGAAGGGTCGTCCTCTGTTGCCATGATTACTTCAGCTTGATCACCATCGGCGACGCGGGCCGTGAGCCTATCGCGGACCTGTGGGACCATGAAGTCTTCAGGTATTACCGAACTAAGCTTCTGGAAGGGGATCGGGCGAGCCTGGAGCTGTGCAGATCATGCGGTGACTAGCCGGCAGGAAGTGCCTATCTCCGTAGGGCAGACGTGGGACAACGAACGGATAGCAGGGCATATCAAGTATGCAGCGGTTGCCGTTATAGCAGTCCGAAACCATGACATTGCCCCACACGATCGTCGCCGACATGATTCTTTGGCACAGGACCGCTAACCGTCGGATCTGGACTAGATCGCCCCCCTCCGCTATGACCCTCTTCATGCTCTCAAAAAATAGATACAGCCGAGCAGGAGCAGCGGCATTTGTCCGCCGCCGACCTCCGACAGTTCTCCGCGTGGATGTGGCAGGGGAGGAGGTCGGGTTCAAACTGAATAAGAAAAAAGCCAATCTTTGCGGCATGTTCCCGTTCGGCAAAGGATTCTGTAGCCTTAATGGGCGAGTTTCCCGACACGGTCTATTGCCATGGGTTCAAGGCTGCGGATTACCGTTTTCCTTTGTCTGTTTTCCACGCTGATTGACATATCTCTCCGGCGAACAAAAATAATGGTATCTCTGGCCACCACATGGCGCCAACCCGCGGCCATTGTTTCAATGTTCCACTGCCAGTCCTGGTAGCCAAAACCACTCTCAAGATCCCGGAATCCATACGGAATTTCCAGGACTGCCCGTCTCGGAGCCATGCAAAGCATGGCGTAATAATTTGCAAAATAGAAATAGTAAGGAGTGAAATATTCTTCTTCCTGTTCCGGTTTGACGGAAACTGAATGTGCACCATCAAAAATCCAGTTGATTTCGGGATGCACAATCGCTTTCTCTCCATCCTTCTCGGCCTGCGCCATCCTTTCCCCGCCCAGCATCAGCCAGTTCTCACTGAAAAGGTCATCCGCATCCAGAAATGCAATCCAGCGACCCCGTGCCGCTTCAACAGAAGCGTTTCTGGTGCGGTATGGGTCGCAGAAATCGTATTCTATCATTTTCCACTTGTAAAATTTTGTCTGTGAAAAATAATCTCGACATTCAGCGGTGGGCCCATCCATCGCTATCAGGCGCTCCACACCAAAACCTCGCGCTTCGGCAGCGATGATAGCAGATTCGGCACTGCGCATGGTCGGGCCGGACACGACCGTTTCATCATGTGCGGTTACAATGACGGTTATATCAAAGCTAGACATTCACACTCTCCTTCGCCAGAAATTCATGAAACATCACGGCTGCTGCACCCCCCGCCAGGAAAATGGAATGGGCCGATACGATTATGACTCCTGAAATCTGCCGTTGCACGTTCATGGCAAGAGCCCTTTTACCTTGGTCACAAAATTGTTCCAAGTGCGTTGATGAAGGACATGTTCTCTCAAGCGCAAAGCTTTGGTCCAAGCTGCTTCCGGGTCTGCAAGCACCTGCCGCAATGATTGTTCATAGGCCTTCACGTTGTTGCTGTCTCTTACAGGCCAGGAAAGGTCATCTATGAGTATTTCACCTGTGCCCCCCACAAGGGAACCTACAATTGGAATTCCAGAGGCGGCGACATCAATCAGTACATTCGGAACCCCGTCGCATTCAGAGGTATAAAGCCATACATTGCAATGATTCAGAGGCAAATTCTCGAATTTCTCATAGACGCCTTCAAGAAACACATTTTTTGGCTTAATCCATTTGCTGAAGCTGTCATCAAGCACCGGTTTGCCCCAAAGATAGAAATCCACATCCGGCATGGCATTTGCGAGGGTATATACAATGTCAACTCGTTTCTCCCGGTCAAAGCGGCTTGCCCAAAATACACGTGGCCTGTTTTTCGTGTTTGATGTCGGCATGGATACCGGTCGAGGGATGTCGATAACGGGTGATTCAAGTGTCACCAGCTTGCGCTGCTGTTTCGGTGTAAGCAGAAATTGCTTATTCAGTTCTTCAGCCAGAAAATAGCTGTCGGTAATGACTCCCCTGAAAAGGTCAAAATACCGGTAGAACAATCTGGCAGGGTAACCGGTCCATTCTCCATGTACGGTCTTGGTGTTCGAGAAAAGGGAGGCATACAGTGCCATCTCCCGGGCCAGGAGGCCTCCATAAGAAACCATGGTCTCCCAAAACAGCGCACTGTTGACATTAAATACAGCCATTGGCCTCAATGATCTTAGAAACTCCACAAACACTTGCTGACTGCTATTCGCATCAAGTATCTTGGAATTTCGGCCGAAATCGATCTGCCTGCATTCTGGTAGAAAACAATTGTGAAATTTTTCGGAGGTTGCCTTTGTTCGCAAGACGACGACTTCCCCGGGGCCGTAGATTTCTGCGAGAGCCTTTGTAATGAATCCTGCAAATCGTGCCGCGCCACTCAGCATATGAGACCAGTGGACAACGACAACGGCCGAGGCTCTTCGCCATTGTGCATCGCGATGAAGCCTGTACATGGCAAGCATCCTGGCGGTGAGCTGTCTGAATCGAAAAGGGGAAATCCCCGGGTCCATCGCTGACAGCGAAGAGTGACGAATCAGTGGCTCCATTGTTGCCGCATGGTCAACCATCTCCTTTAGCACCCCGCGTTCGAGTCGATTGCGAAGGTCACAACGTGTTTCAACGAGTTTCGCTGACACTTTCCCCGGTTCTCTTCGAAGCAATTCGGTGCAGAAGGCGTCAAAAAGCGGGTTGCCAGCACTAAAAACACATGGCGAGCGGCCCTCTTTTCGGCCTATTTCCAAGTAGTGGTAAAAAGGGTTCAAACCGCTCAGCCCAACATCTGGATAACGTTTTTTATAATACTTTGTATCGAAGTCGGGTGTTGGGTCCCTTCCCTCTTTTGCTCCACAGGCAAGATAATGTTCTACAGGATCGATCTCTTTGGACGCGACGTCTGCATATCTTCTACGGTAATAGGCATGGTCGAAATGCTCATGAATGATTCTGTACTGCATGGAAAGGCTTTGCGGCACAGGATTACCCCGACGCTCTTGCCTGTCCGTTTCAGAAGTGCGATAGATATCTTTCTCGTAAATATCGGGAGAGATCCCCGATTTACCGATTGTCATACTCACCATACTATTAGCGGGAGCCTCACATTTTGAATTTTGATTTACAGCATCGCGGATATGCCCTAGGTGGTGACATGAGGTAGGCTGGATCGAAAATTCCGGGACTTGTGAATTCTTCAGAGACTGCCTTTGGATGGATCGGCCGATGGCAGCCCTAAAATGCATTGAATTTTTCCTGGTCCTTGCACCACACCAGAAGTCGATCATGCTGCCTATATCCAGGGCGATCCCCCCTCTTTCCTTGATCCAGTTGCAATAGCTCTTGCCCAGAATTCCGGCAGCTACCAAAAAAACCTCACCCGGTTCAGTCACTTTGAAATTGCGATAGAATTCTTCAAAAAACTCGGGAAAATGGGATCGATTAGAAAAATCAGGCGCACGATGGGATAATTTCTTTTCGGGCGGGATGGGGATAACACGGCGAGGTTGGATATTAAATCGGTCGCGGAGAGTACGGGCGATTTCGGGATAGCTACAGATCACCGAGTATGACCTGGCTGCGTTTAAAATCAGGTCGTACCCTCCCCAGAGTTCGAGATCGTAGTTGACAAAACTGGCAGTGAGAATGCAAGAGTGAAGATCCGAGATCTCATCGCTTCTGAAGTAGTTATTCAGGTTATGAAATATGGTTAGAATTCCTCGCCAGTTTACACTAACAGTAGGCAACTTACGAGGGGTCGGTATAGGAATGTCTAAAACCATACGAGCAGGCTCAGGAATTCCAATGATATCCGCGGCGTTTATGGCCTTTGTCAATTCAGTACTTATCCGGGTGGTATCCTGTAAACTGAGTTTCGTTTCCCACCAGTGGGAAACACAGGTTTTACGGTCTCCAGCTTGGTAGCGTATATACTCTTCGGGATAGGGCAAAAAATTTCCCTCACAATCCCCAAGGCGCACTAGTGAGGTCGGTTGACGGCGGCGAATGCGGTCGATAATAAAATAGATCAAGCGATAGGATTCCCAAGGGTTGAAAAATGTGTTTACGAGGAAATTATCTTCGGAAAATTGTTCTTGGATCTGTTGATAGGAACTTATAAATCCATCCAGGGTTTTATACGTCTGCTGAAAACGGTTCAAGTTGCGCAATCTGCGAATCTGCTGGTCAAGTTGATCCCAGATGGTAACATCAGTATCCGATGCCCCATAGCCTTTCTCAAAATATGAAGTCAGATGGTGCTGATTCAGATGATTTACAAGAGATTCAAAAATCAGTGCCGTAAACTTGCATCGTATGGAATTTGCGTTTATGGTTTCATCGGTCTTAATTCGTCCAATAAAAGATAAGAGCCTATCATACTGTTTATTTTGGATAAGTGTAGATGCCAATAAGAGAATCATGTCTTTATTCAGAATGCCGGGCCCTTGTTTTGTAACCAGAAGCAACAACCATCGAACCGCCAGCTTGACCTTGCCTGTTTTTTCCAAGGTGCTGATAAACTGGAAACGATCCCTGTTCTTTAATTCTGGCTTACCTCGCAGGTATCTTTTGAGCAGACCATATGCCTCAGCAGAGAATCCGCACCAAAGTATAATGTTCAGGTACCTGAAAACCAACTGTGGATTCAGCAGTACGATCTTCTCATGCTTTCTGTACCATGCCAGGGTTTCCATCCATCGATGCTGTTCCTGTAGCATCGTCGCAGTTAAAAAGAATTTATCCTTATCAGGTAAATCAGTGCTTTCAAACCGCTTAACTGCTTCCTCCGCCTCTTTAATCCTGTTTGAACGGACCAGCGCAAGGATCATTATGCGTGCCATTTGCGCAAACAAAGGTCGGTTCTGTTCGCATTTTTCATTGATTAATTCAGCAGCTTTCAAGGCTGTATCCCAATCGGACTGCATTCTGGCGATTTTCATCAAGCCGGAATGCCCCTGAATCGCATCTGGAAAAGTTTTTACTATGTCCTGAAAGCACTCTTCAGCCTCCTCAATGTGTCCTGTTTTCATAAGCATGTTGGCATATTGAATCCTGGCGTTCTGATGATCAGGAGTTATCTCGATTACTTTTGCCCAGCGATCCAGTGCCAATTCCCAGTTTTCAACTTTCTGTGCAACCCTTGCCAACCCGGCATATCCCTGAACCGCATCCGGAAAATCTTTTACAACGTCCTGAAAGTGCTCTTCCGCCTCCTCAATGCGTCCTGTTTTCAGCAGCATGCTGGCGTGTTGAATTTTGGCCTTATTGTCATGAGCTTTCTGGATTTTTTCACTATTTGAGGTATTCATGTTTTACGTCAGGATTTGGTGGCTATTGTTTGATATTGAATTTAAAATATAACTTTCATGTCAAAGGTGTTGTTTTTATGGCTTCGTAGTTCATTTGACTTGCATGAGTTACATGATCTGCAAGATTCCTATCAAGATGATACATCTTTAGCACGAGTTTTCTCAGTCTCTGAGAAAGCTGTTGTCCGACTCCTGAACTGAGAAGTAGGTTGTTTTTCCATCGTTCAGTATCTACAGGCAATATCTCGAAGTTAAGTGCTTCCAGAGTATGTCTTGGTGCAAGAAATATCATGTTCACCAACTGAGTAAGCCAGAAATCTCCATAGTTTAATGGAATAAAACTACACCAGCAAGGCTTGTCGCAACGGGTCGCATCATAGAAGAATGACAGAGTTGCTTTGTCTTGGTCTTCAATAACATTCCATTTCTCCATCAGCTTGCTAAAAAAGCAGGTCTCAGGAAATAAGTTTGATGCAGAAAAATTTTCTTGACAATATATTTTCAATAAGTAACCTTTAAACAGAATATAGATTACTTATTCATAATTCAATATCTAAACGGAGGTGACATGACTAAAAAAGAATATGAGAAACCGGAAGTTATGAGCTGTTCCGAAAAAGATGTCAGGGAGATTATAGGTCCTGAGCACACATGAACCAGTGGCCCATCTGTGGAGATTCCATAGAAATTTGATCATGAGACCTGTACACACATTATCTTAAGGGTCATGTGTGGCGTATTAGAAATTGAGTATAATTTAATTGCTTATATAAAGAGTTATGCATGCTGTGTATAACTCTTTTTTGTTTTAAATGCTGAAAAATATTTTTTTGCAGGAAAAATTTTATCTTCCAACGGGGCTTTTTCACAAAGAATACAGCCCCTATCATCTCATTATGCACCCAACAAGGCCGGTATGGACATTTGTAAATGATTTTGGATGGCAGATTGTTAGGTTTTTACAGGGTGATAAATCATTTCAGGACATTCTGGAAATTCTCGTTAACGAATATGATGTCAAACCTGAGATACTTCAGCGTGATATTGAAGATTTTCTTGTATCCCTGAAAAGCACTGGCTTACTTGAAGTCCGGGAAAGAAAAGAGGATAAACCTGCTATTTTTACAAGCTGTTTTTTTCATATAACCGACCGGTGCAACCTCCGTTGCAGGCATTGCTATTATCCAGCCTCGGCCTCAGGTGAAGACCATTTGACTGATACGCAAATCTTAGATTATTTTGAAGCTTACCATAATCAGGGAGGCAGAGGTTTTACTCTCAGCGGGGGAGAGCCGCTCCTGCGTAACGGGCTGGTAAAAAAAGTCATTTCAGCGTTAAAAGACAGTACTTTTGTGATATTAACAAATGGAATACTGCTTGATGATGATACCGCTCGTTTTTTCAATGATCACCAGGTTTCAGTACAAATAAGCTTGGATGGATCCACCAGCAAAATTCATGATTATATCAGGGGAAAAGGGGCTTATGATGGTGCAATTAGGGGGATAGAGACATTACTTAAATATAGTATGCATGACAGAGTTAATCTGTGTGCTACCGTGACGCGTCATAATATTTCGGACCTGAAAAATATTATTGCATTAGCGTCCGGTCTGGGTATCCATTCTGTGAGGTTTCTGCCTCTCAGAAAGAAGGGAAGGGCATTAAGGGGTTGGAATGATTTGAATGAAGGCTTATCCGCGGAGGAATGCGAGGCCTTTTATGATTATGTTTTTCACGATGCGCAAAGTGAATTTCCAGACATGGAAATCAGCAGCGGATTGTGCGGATATGTGCTGAATCCGGAGCAATTTGATGAACAGGGAAACTGGTGTCCCATAGGTAATAATCTTGTTGTTGATTCCCGCGGCAATGCATATGCCTGTGTCCTGTTAATGGATCAGAAATACCGCCTTGGAAGTATTATAAAAAACAGACTGGAAGAGCTTTGGCAGAGTCCGGTTTTAGCAGAGCTTAGCAGTGCTCTTGATGAACGCAGAAATAAGATAGCCGAATGCAGGAGCTGCTTATGGAAAAACATGTGCCAGTCAGGATGCATGGGCCTAGCATACGATAGATTTGATTCAATCTGGGCAAAAGATGAATTATGCGAATACCGGAAAAAAATATATAACCGGACAATGACCAGGATTTCGGAAGGTAAAAGGGTCTTTTATGAACATTTTTCTTGTAATAATACAAAAAAATAACAGGGAGTCATTAGAAATAAATTTGGACCTTGTTCGCAGCTATCTGCCTGTCTCACATGATTCGGAACAGAGATGGTCGAGCCCCGGCAGAATTGCTCAAATATACAGCTTTGAATACTGGCCCGGGCAGATAAGGTCTTCCTCCTATATTCACATGCTGGATAATTCTGCTTTCACTTTTGACGGATTTCCTGATTTGCCGGAAATACCCGTTGAGTCTGATTTGCCTTCACAGATACTCAAGTTAGCAGACAAAAATGGCCCCCATTTCATTAAAAATATTTCAGGTGAATTTTCTGCAGGGTACATTAAAGACAACAGCGCATATTTCACTTCGAACGTCGGTGGCACTCACCCCCTGTTTTTTACAGAAAATGACCAATTAATAGCAATTTCGAACTGGATGGGAATTCTGTTTGGTCTGCCTGGCGTAGACGACTCTTTTGATTTTACAGGGCTAAGCTGGATCTGCTATGAGCGTTCAATGCAGGATTG
>JAFGIF010000054.1 GCA_016929755.1 Deltaproteobacteria bacterium
TACATACTGCTGAGCTTATGTGCCAGCATGGCAAAATCTTCTACATAACCCGACGATTCGGAATGGCTTAACAGGACATCCATCCCGCTGACCTGAAACGTATCTGCATTTTTTATCAGCTGATCCAGCACACCCACCTGTTCAGGACTCAGATCGCGTGCGATAGCCTTGGCCACCTCGTTCAAATCAGTTCCCCAGGCAAGCAACTGCGCCAGGGCTTTACAATCATCGGCCGTGGTGGACGGGAAAAGCAGATTGCCGGTGTCCTCGAAAATACCCATGGCCATAATAGTGGCTTCCTGCGCGCTGGGCTGAAGCCCTTTGATCCTGAGGTGTTCGATCATAAGGGTGATGTTCGAACCCAGCTCAAGGCAATATTCCTGATCACCTCGAATATCCTCGGAAGAAGGTGGGTGGTGGTCATAAATTATAATCTCCACGCCTTCTCTGCCGATGAGCTGAGCAAACGGCCCAATGCGTGAAAGCTGGCGTGTATCAACAATTATTAACCGGCTGACTGTATCGATCTTTACATTTTTAAGCTTTATTATTCCTGAGCTCAAGTTTTCCGGCATCTGCTGCAGATATTCACGCAGACTCTTTTCCTGTGAGCCGGGGAAAACCAGTTGGGCTTCGGGATACAGCATCCTGGCTGCAAACATGGATGCAAATGCATCGAAATCCGCATTGATATGAGAGGTGATTACCTCCATTGATCAGCCCCGGGGATGATATTTCTGATGCACTTCTTTGAGCCTCTCTGAGGTTACATGGGTGTATATCTGGGTTGTTGAAATATCCGCATGCCCAGCATCATCTGTAGCGAACGCAGGTCGGCGCCGCCTGAAAGCAGGTGCGTGGCAAAGGAATGCCTGAGGGTGTGGGGCGATATCGGCTTGAATATGCCTGCGGCTTTTGCATAACGCTTGATAATGTACCAGAAATTCTGTCTGGTCATGGCGCTGCCCCGGGTTGAACAGAACAGTATATCGGTGGGCTTTGTCACAAGACTCGGGCGTACCTCGTTAATATATGTGTTTACCCAAGCCCTGGCACTCTCGCCGATCGGCACCAGACGTTCCTTGTCGCCCTTACCCTTGGTTATCAGATAGCCGATATGCAAATTCAGATTGTGAAGACCCAGCCCGATGAGTTCCGTTACCCGCAGGCCTGTGGCATAGAGCAGTTCAAGCATGGCCTTGTCCCGGATACCCAGCGGCGTGGACGTGTCCGGCACGGCAAGCAGCCGTTCGACCTCGTCGCTGTTTAAAACTTCGGGCAGGTAGGTGGCTCTCTTCGGTGTGCTCAAGTCTCTGGTGGGATCAGTATCAATTACATCTTCCTCCAACAGAAACCTGTAAAATTGCCGCAAGGCGGAGATTCTGCGGCTGATACTGGAGGGTTTAAGCTTTTTTTGTCGGCAATACGATGTGTACCGAGTCAAAATGCTGCTGTCTATAGCATTGGGTCTGTTTCCTGTCTCCTCAAGCCAGGCTAAAAAATCGCTCAAGTCATGGGCATAGGCCTTGAGGGTGTTTTCCGGTGCACAGCGTTCCGCCACCAGAAACTCCAGGAATGAATCGACCTGTGCACGGTTCATCTCTTTGTAATCTTGGGTTTGAGCCCAAGGGAATAGAGATCATCATGCGCCAAGCGGGCACTATTCATATCAGGATATGCTCCGAACAGGACGCGATAGTACTTTTCGTTTTCTTCCACTAAATAGGTGGCAATACCGAGTGCTTTCAGTCGGGAGGCTTCACTGAATGCCTTCTCCCTGGAATCAAAGACATTTATCTCAATGGTATACGGCACGGAACTTCCAACAAAGGCCCCTTCATCTATGGTCTTTTGTTCCTGGAGCTCTCTGAGAAACAAGACGGCTTCCTTGATTGTTTGAAAAATACCGTAGTCGACCCGGTACCATATTCCGGAGGAACCCAAATCAATCTTGGTGATAAACACGCCGGAAATCAGATCTTCATTCTTCTCCACCTGTGAGAGGGCCACATTGGGATCCTGCCAGGAAGAGAGATGAATTGTGTAGGGATAAAATGACGTTTTGACGTATTCAGCCCCAAGGGCAGGCTCTATTGCGGGGGCTGAGAGTTGCTTGATTTCCTTGGTAACCACATTGCTCACCCCAAAATCAGCCCAGAGGGGAAGTGCAATGAATACTATCACCAGAGTCAGGATAATCCGTTTCATTGTGTCCTCCCGGAATAGGCATATGTCGTATTCATTATGTAACTATTTATTCCACTTGCAATACCATTAATCATAATATTTTGATAGGTTGCCTTTCTAAGCAGCGCAACGTCCTGGGCGTTTGTAATAAAGCCAAGCTCCAGAAGAATCGACGGCATCTGGGCTCCGAGCAACACATAAAATGGGGCCTGGCGTACTCCAAGGTCCTTGCCTGCATATCCCACCTGCCTTACAGTCGACATAATTGATTTCTGCATGCACGATGCAAACCGCGATGATTCGTTTATTTTGGAATTCAGCATCAGGTCATTTAAAATGAGCTGGAGATCGCTCAACGAGTTGGAAGTTGTGGCATTTTCTCGAGCAGCAACCTGTATTGCCGAAGCATCCGTGGTCAGATTCAGAAAGAATGTTTCCACCCCTCTGATGGAAGCATTCTTGTTGGCGTTCAAATGAATCGAAATAAACAGGTCCGCTTTCTTTTTGTTGGCAAAGGCTGTACGCTCTTCCAGGGTCAAGAATACATCACTGGTTCGGGTCAGAAAAACCTCGAATCCATCCTGCTGCAGACGTTGTGCCAGGGCCTTTGATATGGCGAGCGCCACATTCTTCTCCCTGATACCACCAGGCCCGAGAGCCCCGGGGTCTTTTCCGCCATGGCCCGGGTCAATCACAATGCGCGAGACCTTGAGCGAAAGCTGCTTGGCGATAGACGGCACATTACTGGGCATTACGGACGGCACACCGGATTTGACCTTTTGAACCCCGCTTGCAGACTTTGAAGGGGCTGTGTTCCAGGCAAAATTTTTATTTTTGCTGACATCCACGACCAGCCTGGATGGGTTCTCGAGAGGAAAGGCATTGTAGTAGGGCTTCTGGGAAAGATCGAGCACCACCCGAACTTTGTTTTTCTGGTTCTGTGAAATACGGATGAAAGAAAGGATCCCGTCATTGACGTCCATCTTGTATGGAAAGCCCTTGGGGGTCCTGGCACTATCCAGATCAATAACCAGACGGTGTGATCTGTTGGTTTTATTGTCGGGAGGCAGGGCAAAAGTGTCAAAAGGCACATCTTTTTCCAGATCGATCACCACCCGGGTATAATCCTTGTCAGACCACTGTCGAATTCCCTTCACCAGTGTAAGATCATTAATCTCCCGGCTGGACTTGCTTGACCTGTTTGCAAGATTGAGCGCATTGAGCCGCTCTCTGGAATTCTGAACCATATCCCCATCAGGATGTGATACAATTATCTTGCGGTATAAATCATATGCGCTCTGCTTGCTGGAGAGCTTGAGCTCATAGATCCGGGCGGATTTGTACAGGCTGTCGTCGGCCAGGGAGTTGTGCGGATAATTTTGCGCCAGCGTAAGATATGTACTGATGGCCCGTTGAAGATCGGTTTTCTTGCCCGAATATCCGTAAAGCTGCTCGTATAACCTGCCCTTCATGTACAGCGATTTTGGAGCAAGGCTGGATTTCGGACAGGCGCTGGCAACCTTGCCGTATTTAGCTATAACTTTTATCCAGTTCGCCCTGGATTTTCTCTTGCCGGCATCCCGGGTAAGATCAACATAGGCCTTGCTGGCATCCTGAAATAGTTCTGCCGCACTCTGAGCGGCGGAGAGGGGTTGTTGCATTCCCACCACAAGTGCCATTGCTATGCTTATGGCCTTGATGATACGCAGAGTGCTTGAAAACTTTGCCATATTTTTTAACCTTATATAAAAATATCATTTATTTCAATAGGCTGCAGTGATTCCTAGCAAGTTTGATGCCTATTGATCCGATAAATGTGATAAAGCCCCTTGAGGGTAAGATTTTTATCAAAAATATACCGATCGGAAAAACTCTCTTTTACCACCTCCGATAACCCGCCCGTAAGAACTACTATCGGGCCTGTTTCATGGCTCTGGGCACTCATCAGATCCACCATGCCTTTTATCATAGCGGCATGCCCCAGAATGACCCCGGAGCGGATGCATTCATCAGTAGTTCTCCCGATAGCAGACACATCTGAGCTGAGATCTATTTGCGGTAATTCCGGCGCGTTTATCTCTAAACCTTTTGAGGCCGAAACAAGTCCCGGCGCAATAGCTCCACCCAAAAATTCATTTTGCGGGTTGACATAGTCAATCGTGGTTGCAGTCCCCATATCAATAACTATGACAGGTTTGCCTTGTATTCCATATAAGAAGCATGCTGCCGCCGCATTGACAAGTCGGTCTACGCCCAGGGTTTCTTTGGTGTGATA
>JAFGIF010000295.1 GCA_016929755.1 Deltaproteobacteria bacterium
AATTTGGTGGGCCACATAGGATTTGAACCTATGACTTCTACCGTGTGAAGGTAGCGCTCTCCCCCTGAGCTAGTGGCCCAAAGCAGAGAAACTATACAGTCCGGACTTATGCATGTCAAGTGGAATATAAGACTGGATTATCTTGTAGAGATATAATATCATTACATAAAACCAAATAAGTAACAAACTTGAATGAAATTTTAGCTTGAAGATAAGGATGTTTTCCAAGCAAGGATCTTTCCGATATTAATTTTCAAATTTACTTGTCACGCATACGCAAGTGATGAAAAATTCGAGATCCGACAGTAACGACAAGGTATAGTGTTCCGGCCAGAATTATCGTAGTTGCACCGGCAGGCAGATTAGGGCCGTAACTGAAGGCCAGGCCGCAGCTTGTCAAGGCGATGGTGATGCCTATGGACAGGATCATCATTTGCCACATTTTTTTTGAGAACTGGCCGGCAATGGCTGCCGGCAGGGTGAGCAGGGCAATCACCATTATGATTCCGACCACGGTTACCAGCAATACGACTGTCAATGCTGTCAGACACAGCAGCAGCAAATAGTAGAACTCAACATTGAGACCGCGCAGTCTTGCAAATTCCTCGTCAAAACACACGGCCATGAACTGTTTGAAAAAGAGTAATCCGGCACAGATCACCACTATATCCAGCAACCCTATCAACCACAGATCGTTTGCGGAAACCATGAGTATGTTTCCGAACAGATAACTCATCAAATCCTCGTTATATCCGGGAGTTTTCATGATGAAGAGAATACCGACGGCCATTCCTATGGCCCATACAGCACCTATTATAGTGTCTTCGCGCTGCCTGGTGCCGGCACTGACCACACCGATGACTACGGCTGAAATCAGGGCTGCAATAACAGCCCCGTACAGGGGGTGCAGCCATTCAACATGATAAACGATCTGAAAGTAGCGGGCGGCACCTAAACCACCCAGTACGCTGTGCGCTATTGCTCCTGCTATATAGGTGATGCGCCGGGTGACCACATAGCTGCCGATAATGCCGCAGGCAATGCTTGCCAGGATACCGGTCAGCAGAGCATATTGCAGAAACGTGTAATGTGGTAAATCGTGCAGAAACTCAATCACTTATATTCTCTTCATCAAGTATTGTATCATGCCGGACCATGTGCATATCACACCCGTAGAGTTCATTAATCACTGCCCCGTTTATCTTGCTTGTCGGATGAGCGATCACCCGCTTGTTTACACAAACAACCTTTTTGACATAGCGGGAAACAAAGCCCAGATCATGAGTTACCAGGGCAATCGTCATTTTTTGATTGAGTGTGTTGAGGATCTCGTAGAACTCGGTTTCGATGGCGGCATCGACATTGGCTGTCGGTTCATCCAACAGGAGCAGCTTTGGTTCGGAAACCAGTGCTCGGGCAATCAGCACACGCTGGCGTTGTCCGCCCGACAAGTCGGAAAATGACAGGTGGCGATACGGATACATTTCAACTTTTTTTAATGCTTCAAAAGCGGCCAGCTTGTCAGCTTTATTAAACATTCCGAACCTGGAACCATTGCCGAGGCGTCCCATCAGAACAACGTCCAGCACATCGACCGGAAACAGAGGATCGAGCGAGATATACTGGGGCATGTAACCGATACGGGACCTGGCTTTCACAGGCGGCAGGCCGAAGACGCTGATCCGGCCGCTCTGGGGTTTGAGAAGCCCCAGGATAAGTTTCAGGAGCGTGGTTTTCCCGCCGGCATTCGGCCCTACAATAGAAACAAAATCATTTTCCTCAATTATCAGGCTGACATCCTGCAGGACCTTATATCCGTTATAGGAAAACGATAGGTGTTCCACGGAAACAACTGTATTTTTCATAATACTGTCTCCGGTTCAATACACCACGAATCAATTTGCATAAAAAATTTGTTATTCATGGATCAGGGCCTCCCGGATGAGTGAGGCCATAGTTCTGAAATTCTCAAGATAATCTTCGGGCAGGGGATTTATGGGAACTACTGCCCCGCCGATCGCCCTGGCTATGGTCTCTGCATTCTTCCCTGCAAACTGAGGCTCAATAAAAATCACTTTTACTTTATCATTTTTAGCTGCTTCAATGAGCCCCTTGAGCTGCTTTGCACTTGGCTGTTTGCCCTCGATTTCCACTGCCACCTGAGTAAGCCCGTATGACTCGGCAAAATAGCCGAAAGCAGGATGGAATACATATAATTTGCCGCCCTTCACCGCAGAAAGGGTATGTGTAATTTCAGAATCGATCCGGTCAAGATCGACCAGAAAAGCCTGCAAATTTATTTCAAAAACCGACTTATGGTAAGAATCGAATTTGCTGAGAGTTTCATAAATCGTGTGAGCCTGAATCTTGACCCGTTTGGGATCAAGCCAGATATGGGGATCGGGGATTTCAGCACCATTTGAATTTCTGAAATAGCGCAGGGGAACTCCTTTGCGCGTGTCGACTATAGTCAGGTTTTGATAGGTTTTTTGGGTTTTATCAATAAATCCGTTCTCGAACGGGGTCCCGATCCTGAAATATATTTGAGCCCGGGAAAGCCCGGCCATCTGTTTCGGAGTCGGTTCATAGGTTGCAGGAGACTGACCCGGACCGACCAGGACCTCTACATCAACGTGAGTCCCCCCTATTCTTTCCACGAAATAGGCTTGAGGCAGAATGCTGACAAATGCCTTGATTGTTGTCTGTGAGTCAGCGCCAAGGGCTGAACCGCAGATAGAAAACAAAAAAAGCGAGATGATACCTATGAGCAAGTTTTTGTTCATGGATTACCTTTTTTATTAAAACGCGTATTCACAACATGCCTGCCGGATACCTATTGGGAATGACAGCAGACAAAAAAACGTTCCTGGCAATCCGCGCATTTCTCAATCGAATGATCAATGAGAAATTCATCGACGTGTTGTTTTTGATTCGGGGTAAGTATGCCGGTTCCATTACAAAGCGGGCAGATATTACCCAGGGCCGACACGATTGCTGAGCGGATGAACTCCGAACGGTTGGGTATTTCATTAATAACTTTGAGTAAATCTTCATCGACCTTGAAAGTTATCACTTCCTGTTTCTTCTTCATGCTTATGTACATCCTTTATTGGTAATACATTGTAATACCGTTATAATAATCTCGCCCCTGGTTTTGTCAAGTTTCTTTTGGACTTTTTTTAGACTACGAAAAATAGGATGAATTAAGAAAGATGGTGATCTGAAGTATAATGATAAATATGCGACGGCTTGAGTATGAAGCAGAATTAAAGGTCAAAAACGTAAAGACAAAGGGCGGAACTATTGTACCATGATAATAAAAAGGGGAATTCAAACAATATAAAGTTTATATTGTTGGGAATTCCCCTTTATTTTTTTTATTAAGTATTTTATTTGGGAATATTCTTTAAATACCGGTAGTAGTCTGAATCGGATCCCAGAACTACTATGGAGTTTTCAAAAGTTGC
>JAFGIF010000296.1 GCA_016929755.1 Deltaproteobacteria bacterium
ACGTTCATCTTTCACCTTTGGCCCTTAGCCTTTCGTCTTTAGCCTAGATATATTTTCTTAATTCTTAATTTTTAATTCTCAATTTCAATTGTCTTTCCCCTACTGTCCTGGTTCAACAATCCTAACCTCGCCAACCTTTATTAGATGTGTTACTTGGTATAAAGTCTGTTAAAATGTTATGAACGGTTTCTTCAACCAGAAAGGAGAATAGATCATGGATTTCAACATTCTTTTAAAAAACAGGCGTGCGGTCAGAGATTTTCAGGACAGGCAAGTCCCTGAATCTCTGGTGAAAGAAATCATTCAGGATACGTGCTTCGCCCCCACGGCAAGCAACGGCCAGCCCTGCAAGTTTATCATTATCCAGGACCGGGATTACATCAAAAAGCTCTCGGATGAAAGCAAGCGCAACCTTCTTGCAGACCTTGAAAGGAATCCTTCTTCCAGTTTGGCGATGTATGAAGCAACCCTGCGTGATGAGTCGTTCAACGCCTTTTACAATGCCCCATGCCTGGCGTTGGTGATCGGCCCGAAAAATGTCTGGTCTCTGGATGTGGATTGCGGCTTGACTGTTGCCTATTTCATGTTTTCGGCAACTTCCCGGGGGCTTGGAACGTGCTGGATTGCACTGGGAGCAAACATCCGGGATCCTCAAATCCTTGCGGAAATGGGTATGCCTGAAGGCTGCCGGATCGTGGCGCCTGTTATCCTGGGTTATCCGACCAGCATACCGCAGCCCTTGGAAAGGCATGAACCCGAGATCATCAAGATCATTTCCTGAGAAATAAAGGGCACATATACAAGCAGATGAAAATCTCCATATTGCCTTTAGCTTCCCTTATAACGGGCAACATCGGTTTGGCCCGTGACAGTGCCTTTTACCTTCCAGACAATGACTGGCAAAAGGATAAGTGAATCGAGAACCAGAATGGATGGTAAACCGAAACAGGATCTACTCTTCAGCGAAACAAGTGAAGCCGGACCTGAAACCACTGGACCGAAATGGCTGAGATTTTTTCCCGCCCTTATGGAGCGGGACTTCCGCACCCTTTGGCTTGGGATGCTGCCGGGTATCCTCGCCATGCAGATGTATTTTTTTACAAATGGCTACCTGGCCTTCGAACTCACGGGAGAGGCTAAATCGATCGGGTATGTTTCTCTGGGGTTCGGCGTTCCCATGCTTATCTTTTCGCTGATCGGGGGAGTTGCCGCAGATCGGTATTCAAAGCGCACAATCCTCATGATCACACAATGGACAATCGTTTTCACCGCCGTGATCATGGCTGTTCTGGTTATCACAGGCGTCATCAGAATCTGGCATATGGTACTTATGTCAGGCGTCATGGGCTCTGCCTTCACCTTTCACATGCCTGCCCGGGTATCTTTTGCTGCAGAACTGATAAGTCCGCCCCGGCTGGTCAATGCAATTGCCTTGAATGGGGCAGGGCTGAATGCCTGCCGGGTTATCGGGCCTCCGCTTGCCGGATGGTTGATCAGCAAGCCCTGGCTGGACATCGGTGGTGTTTACGTAATCATGGCCGTTATGTCATCCTTCGTGGTGATAGGCCTTATAAGGATCCCCGATCGTGGAGTCCATGCACAGGCAAAAGATACGACCGGGGCCAGGGCGGTGATAGACGGGATTTTCTATGTCCGCGGCAATCCGATCCTGCTTGTCCTTTTGATATTGAGCATTGCCCCGATAGTCCTTGGATTGCCGTTTCAGGCACTGATGCCTGTCTTTGCAAAAAAGGTCTTTGAGGTCGGCCCCAGGGGGTTGGGTTTGTTGATGATGGCAAATGGTATCGGTGCCCTCATCGGATCTCTGGCTGTCGCGTCGATCCGACAATTGAAGCGGCCCGGTATCGCACAACTTGTCCTGGGGGTGCTCTTCGGCTTGACGCTGGCGATTTTTGCTTTCGGATATTCGTACCACCTCGCTCTGGTTATGATGGTTATCGTCGGTGTGGTTTCATCATCCTATCTGGCGCTTAACGCCACACTTATTATGGATGCGACAGAAAAACGCTACCACGGCCGCGTCATGAGCGTCTACATGCTCACCTTTTCGGCGCTACCCCTGGGCAACATGATTTTGAGCGTCTTTGCCGATGTCTTTGGGGCCCCCATGACGGTTGGTTTCGGCGGTCTTCTCCTCGCGGTTGTTGTGCTGCTCTTCGGTCTTGCAAGCCCTTCCTATCGCCGAATGCAATATGGTTCTGATTCACGATAAACGGATTGAGGAAATGGAGCAGTATAATGCACATACAATTCAGGGCCTGAATATTTCACATGCTATATTATCTCTGACATGTGTATTGATATGGCCACCGATTTATCTTTAATATTGAATAAAAACGATTACAAAGTAAGCGTGCTATGGATTAATCCCCCGATGCTGCAATTCCATCCTCACTTCAATTCGGCGTTGGCGCAGTTCATCCGGATTACATGCAGAAACGCCCTGCGATAATCCCAGCCCTATACCCAGCCATCCCAATCCGAGACCAGTGCCGATACCCACAGAGGTTTTGTTCGATGCGTTTTCACATCGATCGATTTCGTCAGAAAGTTCGTAGAAATACGTGAGGATCTCATCGTCTGTCATTTGCGAGTGGTCTCGTGAAAGGAGTTCTTTGCTGTGGCCAGCACACCCGCAAATAAGCAGTGCCAGTAGTATGCAGGCAGTCATGTTTTTTAAGAAGCTCACATTGTCCCCCTTCATGCATTGTTCAATCCTATCTGAACCTGCAAGCCTTAAATATAATAATACTTGTGTGCTAACTAACAAGCCCTCTTGCATTTCAGGATTTGATTTCTGGATAAAAAGCCGGACAAACAAGCCGGAAGTTCTTCGTCCGGATCTTGCATTATTTCTTTGTCCGTCCTTGCCAAGGCTTTCCGCGGTGATCTCGTACCCAAGTGCCAGAATGATGAGCCTGCATCCGAAATGCTAAAGCGCATCAGGGAACAGTGGGCAAAGATGGATCATCATCAGAAGGCCAGGAAATCGAGAAAAATAGCCTGATTTACAGAGAAATGGAGTGTTGTGCTATTGGTCTATTTCCGGGTTAATCAAGGAGTTCCGGATAATTCTTTTTGATCCAGTCTTCTATTTCCTTCTTGATTTTTTGCGCAAGGAGCACCATCTCTGATGCCTCATGATCGGACACAGCCCCGGCCCTGTCATAGGCGCCGATGTTGCGCTTCTTCCGAAACCGGTCAAACTGGATCACTAAGCCTGGAGATGCTTCGATGGTATATGCTAGGGACTGGATGATGCGATAATGATGGGCTTCCCGGGCAGCGCGATAACCGCACGCGGCCAGTGCGGCTGTGGCAGCCTGAAGAGCTGCATTGTAAGCTATATTCAATTGCCAGTCAGAGCTTAAGCCGGGGGTTTGGCTGTCCTTGAGGTCGCGGTCTGCCACGGCAAAGAGGTCTGCAATCTCCTGAGGGCTTGTCCGGTGGGACACCAGCCAGCCGTTACTGAGCCAGCTTTGCAAGCTCATGCTCATCTCCGACAAGGAATATCTTTGGCCCTTTCATGATGGTCATAAGAAAGTGGTTTTGTGATGCCAGCTTGGTTCGAAATTCCTCAGGGGGAAAAACAGTGGGGTTGATTTCCCTGCCGAGACTCTGTTGGGCAAGGCTTAAGGCCGATACGACCTCTGTAAACGTTGCCGGGCCTACGACACAGACATCCACATCGCTGCTTTTGCGCTCTTTGCCGCCGGCGAAAGAGCCGTAGACGAATGCCGTCTGAATGCGGTCGGACAGGGTTGCAAGGCCGGCTTTCAGGATATCGCCTAAACCTACAGTCTTTACGATCAGTCCTTTCAGCTCTGCGTAAACCGGACATTGTGGATTTGCCTGATAGTAAACCAGCTTGCCTTTCACACTTGCCCGGATGATCCCGGCCTCGGCAAGGGCTTTTAGTTCGCGTTGGATGGAACCCATGCCGACACCCGCCACGCGGGCAATCTGACGCAGGTAAAAAGTCTCATCCGGATGGGAATACAAAAGTGATAAAACCGCTCTGCGGGTTTTGCCGAACAAGGTGGTGGAGAGGGTATCGCTGATTTTCATTGTACCCATTATGGGTGCATATGTACCCTTTTTGGGTGCGGTTGACAAGCGTCTTTTATAGGGTAGAACCCAAGAAAATAAAACTGTCTCCGAACTGCTCAAACGAATAAGGGGAGAGCTGGTGGATATTGTAAGGCAACCGAAAAAAAAGAGACAGTGGAAAAAGTCTGATTGTATCAATGATGACATTCTTATTGCTTTGGTGTATATTTAGTGCATGAAAAAATCTCCATTGATAAAAACAAATCCTTACCTCAAAGACCCTGTCAAGCGGGAGAAGGGTGTTATCCGGAGTGTAGTTTCTTCATCTGCTGTAGAAGGGATCAAAAGCAATATTAGTTCGGATAGATCCATAGAGAAATCAAGGAAAGCATCTGATCCTATCTCTACTAAGTCTCCAGCGACCGGGAAACAACATAAGTAAATATATCTTCCATCAGCGCATAATCTTGCGCCATACCTGCACGAACCGCGGCAAAGTAAGCCTCTTTTCTCTTTTCCCGAATTCCCCTGAAGTCCAGGAAGGGCAGGTCTGCCTGGAGACCCATGAGGGTCGCAATGAGTCTGGCAAGCCGTCCATTCCCTTCCCTGAATGGGTGGATTAAGGTGAGTTCAACATGTACTACTGCCAGGGCATGTATGATTTTATTATGGTTTCTGAAAACACATGGGGTGTACGATTTGAGAACTCCTTGTTCAAACTCGTGCATCAACCGGGGTATCTGATCAGGTGGGGCAAAAGGAAAACCGCCTTTGCTGATCATGACTTGACGATATCTGCCCGCCCACTCATAAATAGAACCGAGCCATAACTTGTGCATGAAGCAAATATCTTGTGCAGTAAATCGATGGTCTCTGTCATAGGTCCGGATAAGTTGGTTTGTTGTTCTGTGCAACTCGTTAGTTTCAAAAGATTCGAGTTCTTTTTTCTTCCTGATGCCGGGGATGTTTTTGAGTATCCTTTTGTGCGTACCCGGTTCATATTGATCCTCGATCATGCCGGATGTGTCGTACCGGTTGATCCTACCCATAATTTTCCTTTCTATTTTTCCGTAATGTCAGTATCTACAATCATTTTATAATTGAGCATCCCCTTTTTGGGTGCGGTTGACAAGTGTCTTTTATAGGGTAGCACCCAAGAGAATAAAACTGTCTCCGAACTGCTCAAACGCATCATGGAACAGAGAAATACTGAAGATTGTATTTCCCGGCGCTCTTCAAGTACAATGAATGCCTGACTTGTTGTGTTTTATTGTTTTTATGAGGAGATTGTATTGTGGTGAAGAGAATATCAGATATTCCCAAGGCCGAACGGCCGCGTGAAAAATTGCAGCAACTAGGCGCAGGCTCTCTTTCCGATACCGAGTTGATTGCCATTTTACTGAGCAGCGGCACCAGGAAATATGATGTGATGGAACTATCGAACAGGATTATTCGGGCAGTGGACAATAACAAGGGCAATCCGGATCTTGAAGAACTGCTCTCCATTGATGGCGTGGGGCCTGCTAAGGCTATGATCATTTCTGCAGCACTGGAGTTCTCAAGGCGCCGCATCAGGCCGGAAGGTATGCAGATCTCGTTTCCATCTGACGTGCTCCCTCTGATTCAGCACCATGCGGACAGGAAACAGGAACATTTCTTAAGCATCTCGATCAGTGGCGCCAATGAGGTTATTGCCACGCAAGTGGTCACCATCGGTCTGGTAAACAGATCGCATGTGCACCCCCGGGAGGTATTTGCCGATCCCATTACCGACCGGGCATCCGCCGTCATTGTTGCCCATAACCACCTAATCGGTTTACTCGAACCCAGCAAAGAAGACAGGGATGTCACAAAGATGCTCAAAGCCGCCGGTAAGACCCTGGGTATAAGACTGATGGACCATATTATCTTTAACAAGAAAGGCTATTACAGTTTCTTGGAGCATGATGAAATGGAGGTTGCCTGATATTGGGCGATATTCAGTTGTTTCGAATCAACAGCACAGGTTTTGATGAGCTGGCAGGGCACTCGGTAACCATTTAAAAGGCTTAATTCGGCGACCCAATTTATAAGTGTGGGAATGGAAAAATTAAAGGGAGTGTGCCCTATTTTTGCACACGTTTTTGACCGGGCTGTCCGGGTCAAATTTGACAAGATGATTTGGATCTGTTATATTATCCAATAATATGAATGAGTTATTCAGAAGTAAAATGATATCAATAGCCTGGGGATATATCTGGCCAGCATTGCATGTCTGAATATACTGCATAAGAAAAGAACTGACATATTTTCCCATCAGCATTTTAATGCTCCATTATTAAATCAGGTAAAACGCTGACCAGAACCCTGCATTACGCTTAAATGGGCACCAGGTATGAATGAGGTTTTTATATGATTACGTATGACGCAGTTACAAAAATATTCGGAACAGGCAGAGAAGCTGTAACTGCCCTTGATAACGTGAGTTTTAATATCCCGGATGGTGAGATCGTCGTTTTTCTCGGACCCTCGGGATGCGGCAAGACCACCATGCTGCGCCTGACGAACAGGCTGGAAACCATAACGAGGGGAAACATCCTCATTGGAGATCTTAATATCAGGGATACCGACCCGGTGGAACTCAGGCAGCGCCTGGGTTATGTCATCCAGGCCATCGGGCTTTTTCCCAACAAGACCATTGCCGAGAACATCGCCACGGTCCCGAAGCTTCTGGGCTGGGACAAACAACGTATCAGTGAACGTATCGATGAGCTTCTTGAGATGACCAACCTGGAGCCTGAGATGTACCGGGACCGCTATCCGGCCGAACTCTCCGGTGGCCAGCAGCAGCGGGTGGGGGTGGCCCGGGGGCTGGCCGCGGACCCTGAAATTCTCCTGATGGACGAACCCTTCGGCGCCATCGACCCTATCAACCGGGAACAGATTCAGAACGAATTTCTCCGACTGCAGGCAAAGTTGAAGAAGACCATTGCCTTTGTCTCGCACGATATCCACGAGGCCATCAAGATGGGTGACCGCATCGCCCTGTTTTA
>JAFGIF010000297.1 GCA_016929755.1 Deltaproteobacteria bacterium
CAAATAGATCTGCTGGTTCAAAGTTGTAAAACTCAGCGTGTTACTGCAACAGAGAAGATTGAATTTCAGCTGGGTAATCTGCAGGCCATGGTTCACGGCCTCAGGATCATGGCCTATGAGGCGGCAATGATGCTTGATCGTGGCGGTGACCAGGGCGAGTCACTTTCAATTATCCTGTATGCACGAAACATGGCTGTGGATTTTCAATCAAAGCTTAAGGACTTCTTGTCTATTACCGGGCTCAAAAGAGATGCTCTCTTTGATCAGATAACCAATGACTTGGCTCAGGCAGTGATGATGGCCAGGAACGTTGCCGATATCAAGCAGAAGAAACTCGGTAAATTTCTGCTCGATTTTACCCAATAGCCAGTCGTTTTGCTTAAGTACCTAATTATACATCGTGATGTGGCTGGAAGATGGTTGCTTAAGTGTATACAAACTTTCCTGTCCTCTTGAAACCAGGATAAAGTGCGTTAATTTATATCGAATAGATTGGAGGAAATTTTCCGGTACTCATTGAAAAAGGATGGTTCGTTTAGGCCGAAAGAATAACCTTATAAAAAACAGAGAGATTGAGAGGTGAAATGAACAGTTCCTGGCAACTGGATCCAAAAATTGCTGAAATCATAGCCAAAGCGCAAGACCTTGAAGGAATAGATGAAGCCGAGGCCGTGCTCCTGCTTCGGTTGGATCTATACAGCAAAGAGGTTTATGCCGCGATGGAAACCGCCCAGCGCATTTCCAGGCAGCTCTTCGGGGATAAAGGAGAAAACCATTTCCATATCGGCGTCAATGTTGAGCCGTGCCCCTGCAATTGCCGCTTTTGTTCGCTGGCCAAGAACATGAATATTTTTCAGAATCCCATTGAATTCAAAGAAGAAGAAATAGTTAACTGGGCTTTGAGGGCCGAGCAGCAGGGTGCCGATGCCGTCAATATCATGACCACCGGCACGTTCAAGCTGGAGAGGCTTATGGAAATTGCCCGGATGTTATCCATGCATGTTTCCATACCACTGGTTGCCAATACGCGAGACATCAGCCACAAAGAAGGAGAGAAACTATTGAAGGCCGGTTTTGTAGGGTTTTACCATGCCCTTCGTCTCGGCGAAGGCCGGGACACTCCCTTTTCAGTAAATAAACGCATCAAGACCATTGGGGTTATAAAGGATGTGGGTTTGCTCTGGATGAATTGTGTCGAACCGGTCGGTCCTGAACATACGCCCGAAGAGATCGCGCATCTCATGGTGCTGGCCCGTTCCTATGGAGCCACCTACAGCGGGGTTATGCGGCGTATCAATTTCCCGGGGTCGCCATTTGAATCATGCGGCATGATATCGGAGAGGGAGCTGGCCAGAATGGTGGGTGTCAGCCGCCTGGTCATGGGGTGTATACCAAAAGCGCACTGTACGCATGAACCCCACAGCGCATCGCTTATGGCAGGTGCAAATCTCTTCTTCCCGGAAGTGGGAGCAAGCCCCAGAGACAAAATGGAAGATACTGAAAAGGGGCGCGGCACAAGCATTGAGAAGTGCCGCAGAATCTTTACCGAGATGGGATGGAATCCGGATTTGCCTTCAAACTGCTTTCAAGCCATTGTCCAGACTTCAGCAGCAAGGGATTCTTTTGCCGGGTTTTCAGGGTCATAAGCCGGGTTTCGTTTAGCAGTAAAGAAAGTCGCGATTCGTTTGCCTTATCTAACGGGAGATTGTTTATGAGAACAGGGTTTTTTACATGGCTTTCCATAACGCTTTGCCTGTGTATCATAATGCATATTCTCTTCGTTCCTTCAACAGGATCTTCGCAGGAGTACCGGGTCGGCACATGGAAGACCGCTCAGACCATACAACCGTTTTTTTATCAGGATTTTGTGAAGACCGGAGAACTGGTCTCGGTATTTACATTTACCAACCCGTCTGATCAGAAGCTTGCTTTGCTGGCAGGCAGCCTGGATATGTGCGGTACCACCTTGGCCCATGCCATCCATGCCGCTTCACGGGGTGAGCCGGTGGTTTTGGTGGCGTCACTGTGCAACAAGTGCTCGGCGCTCGTTGTGAAAAAGGGAGGGCCTGTTACAGCTGTTGCTGACTTGAAGGGCAGGAAAATCGGTTATGTTCCCGGGACCATGCATGAAATCCTCCTGCGTGAGACGCTTGCCCGGCATGGAATCTCTCCTGTCAGGGATGTGAGATTGACCAGGGTCGACTTCTTCGACATGGGGATCGCTCTGGCCCGGGGCAGCATAGACGCCTTTTTATCAGGGGAGCCGTTTCCCACCCTGGCCAAGGTTCAAGGTTATGGAACCATTCTTTCGTATCCTTATTATGAAGAGTCAATTGGTTCCATCAATGCCGGGATGCTTGTTCGCCGGGATATGATTGGGAAACATCCCGAAAGGGTTTACAGCTTGGTCCTTGCCCATGCCAGGGCAACAGAGTTTTTGAAGGCACACCCCGATGAGTGGCTCAAGAAAGCCACTGAATTCGGGACACCTCTTGAAGTGCTTAAAGAGGCCCGGCCGAATATGGAGCTTGTCTGTCATATGGATGAATCTTTTGTTGAAAAGGCCAAAGCGTTGGGTGAGCGCATGCAAGCCCTGGGAATCATTAACAATCAGCCCGATTATGAAACTCTTTTTGATTTGTCCTTTATACAGCGGGTTTATGCGGAATAACCGGTTCATTGAGGCAGTTATGCAACAGAAAAAACATGGAAAAGAATCTGGGAAATGGTCACCCTCGATGCTGCCCTGGATTATTCCCGGGGTATTATTCGGGCTGTGGATCAGTTTAAGTCAAACGGGCCTTATTCCATCCTATCTCCTGCCTCACCCGGTCGATATACTCAAGACCGGCTATACATACATTTTTTCAGCGCCGGGAGACGCTCCCTACTCCGGTCGTTTTCTCGGCGATCTTTTTGCCAGTGTTGCCCGGGTCTTTTTGGGGTTTACCCTGGCTATACTGATCGGTTTTCCGCTGGGTGTGCTTTCCGGTCGACTGGCACTGATCAGCCAATTGTGCAATACTTTCATAAATGCACTGCGGGCAGTTCCTGGCATCACCTGGCTTCCGCTGGCACTGGTATGGTTCGGAATCGGGATGAAAACAACAGTCTTTCTGGTGTCCCTGGCTGCTTTTTTTCCGATATACCTCAACATTGCCGCAGGCGCGAGCCAGGTGAATCCCCGTCTTCTGCAGGCCGGAGCAATGATGGGTATCAGGAGGATACGCGGAACGTTCAGTATTCTAATTCCCGGCTGTATGCCACACATCTTGACCGGGTTGCGTTTGGGCCTGGGTATTTCCTGGGCTTATCTCGTGCTGGGCGAATTGACGGGAGTGCCCAACGGGCTTGGGGCAGTGATCATGGATGCACGGATGCTGGGTCGGGTTGATATGATTGTGGTAGGCATGATGCTGATTGCCATTGTGGGCAAGCTCAGCGACGGGCTCTTGGTAATCGCCATGAAAGGCTTTTTTCGCAGTGCCAGGAGGATGGTGTAACTGATGAAACGAGAGCACACACAGCAAAATCCTGTCAATCAGCCCGGTAGCCCGGCACTTGAAGTGCTCCATCTTTCAAAGCATTTTGAGCTGGGGGAGACCTCTACGCTTGTGCTGGATGATATTACCTTTTGTGCCGGAGCCGGGGAACTTGTCTGTATAATCGGCTGCAGCGGGTGTGGCAAGACCACGCTCCTCAATATTCTGGCGGGCTTTATCCCTCCCGGCTCCGGTTCGGTGAAAATGGACGGCAATCCCATTGAGCGACCGGGTCCTGAGCGCTGTGTGGTTTTTCAGGAAGATGCACTTTTCCCATGGTTGAGTGTGCGCGAAAATATCGCATTCGGCCTGAAAAGACGCATGAAAAAGAAGCTCCTTGATCTGGAGGTTGAACGTTTTCTTGCTCTGGTGGGGCTCAATGAATTTCGTGATCATCTGCCTTGTGAGATATCCGGAGGAATGAAGCAACGCGTGGCACTGGCGCGCGTTCTGATCCTTAAACCCCAGGTGCTGCTGATGGACGAACCGTTCGTATCCCTGGACTATCATCTGCGTAAAGAGATGCAGAATCTGCTGGTCTCACTCTGGAAGGAACTTGGCCAGACCATCATTTTTGTAACCCATGATATAGACGAGGCCATTACCTTGGCAGATCGCATTATTGTTATGGATATCGCCCCGGGTCGTATCAATCAGGAGTTTAATGTCGGGCTGCCCAGACCTAGAAGCGAAGAACAGACCGGATATATCTTTTTCAGAAAAAAGTTGCTGAGTTCTTATGGAGCATTGTCCTTCAATCCTGATCAAACCACTATTCGGGATAACCCGCAGGAGGTTTGGGGCGGCAATCCTGTCTCTAAGCATTGTTCGTCGTCGAAAGCATCGGGCAGGATGCACAATCCGGAAATCATTTGTCAGCTATTCGACAACCAAGATAAAGCAATAGGTAGAAAAAGGTATCCTGAGAGTTAATATATGATACATAATAGACAAGATCAGATGTTATTAGTCGGTGATATAGGTGGAACCAAGACCAATCTGGGCGTATATACTCCCCAGCGGGGGCCGCGCGACCCTGTTTGCGAGGCGACATTCTCCAGTGCACAATACGAAAGCCTGGAGGCACTGGCGCACGAGTATCTGGCTCAGACAGGGCTGTCTGTCGAATATGCTGCCTTTGGAGTGGCAGGGCCGGTAGTCCAATCTAGAGCCACTATCACTAATTTATCCTGGAAAATTGATGAAGAACATCTTGCAGAGACCCTGAATGTCCGTTGCGCCAAGCTGATTAACGATCTGGAATCCATTGCGAACGCAGTCCCTATCCTGAAAGAAGAAGATGTGTTCACGCTCAATGCGGGAATTGTAGACCCGCAAGGCGCAAAAGCAGTTTTGGCCCCCGGTACCGGCCTGGGCGAGGCATTTCTGATCTGGAACGGGCAGTACTATCAAGCCCAACCATCAGAAGGCGGACATGCCGATTTTGCCCCGACAAGCTCGATTCAGGCCGAACTGTGGCGGTATCTGTATGAACGTTACGGACATGTCAGCTTTGAACGGGTATGTTCCGGTCGGGGCATACCGAATATTTATAAATTTCTCAGAGACAGCGGGTATGCTCCGGAGCCGCCTTGGCTCACTGATAAACTTTCATCTGATAAGGACCTAACGGCCGTAATTATGAATGCAGCGCTTGATGAAACCCAAGATTGCGAATTGTGCCGAAAGACCCTCGATGTTTTTGTGTCAATTCTCGGGGCTGAGGCCGGAAATCTGGCGCTTAAGGTCATGGCCACTGGGGGTGTGTATCTGGCCGGCGGTATCCCGCCCCGTATTCTGCCTGCCCTGAAGAAGTCCGGGTTGATGGAAACATTCCAAGGCAAGGGGCGCATGTCAGATGTAATTCAGAACATGCCCATGTATGTAATCATGAATCCGAAAGCGGCTCTGTTCGGGGCTGCCTCTTTTGGATTAGCATTTATGCAAGCTTGAGATCCCGCGATCAGGGTGGTCGCTTATGACAGTGTTTGATCAGCGCTGCATTCAAACCGATGGTATGTATGAGGGACAGGAATTATGACTGTATCAGAAAGGTATATGATCAGTCTTGTGATGTGCAGTGTCGGCAATAATGTTTCGGGATGAAGAACAAAGCAATAAAAATCAAAAAGAACTAGTGTAGGAGTAATGACATGTCGAAACTACACCAATTGGCAAAACGTGGCCAGACCATCTGGCTTGATTACATACGCCGTTCGCTGATTACCTCCGGCGAGTTACAGGCCCTGATTGACAAGGGAGTTCGCGGAGTGACCTCGAACCCGACGATATTTGAAAAGGCGATTGCCGGCAGTATGGACTATGATGAGGATTTTCGCCGTCTGGTGGATGAGGGTAGATCGGTCAAGGATATCTACGAGGAATTGGCTTTGGAGGACATCCGTCGATCGGCAGATATTCTAAGGCCTGTTTATGACGAAACCGGCGGAGTGGATGGATATGTAAGTCTGGAAGTCAGCCCTTCATTGTCCAACGACACGGCCGGCACAATCAATGAAGCCAGGAGATTGTTTACCCTGCTTGGTAAAGAAAATGTAATGATAAAAGTGCCTGCAACCCCGGAAGGTATTCCTGCGATCGAGACCCTTATCGCTGACGGCATTAATGTTAATGTGACCCTGCTCTTTTCGCTCAACCACTACACTCAGGTGGTAGAGGCCTATCTCTCGGGAATGGAAAAACTCCTCAAAGAAGGCCGTGAGATGAAGAATGTTGCCTCGGTGGCCTCATTTTTCGTCAGCCGTGTCGATACTGCCGTGGATTCAGTTCTGGAAAAGATCGGCAATAACAAGCTTCAGGGCACAATTGCCATAGCGAATGCCAAGCTGGCCTATGATTACTTCCAAAAGGTGATAAGCTCTGAGCGCTGGAAGCGATTGGCGGCAGAAGGTGCCCGACCTCAGCGACTGCTCTGGGCCAGGACTGCTACCAAGAATTACGCCTATTCGGATACGCTCTACCTGGACGGCCTTATCGGAGATTATACGGTCGATACGTTATCCCCGGCTACATTGCAGGCCTTTCTCGATCACGGACGGGTAAAAGCTGGTCTCGAAGCGAATATCGCTCTCGCCAGAGAACGAATGGATAGCTTGGCAGCCCTTGGTGTGGATCTCAGTGCTATTACCGAGAATCTGCTGGAAAAAGCTGTTGCGGCCTTTGCCCAATCATTTGAAGATCTCCTGCAGTGTATTTCCGAAAAACGCAGTCGTCTCATTTCAGGCCGGCAGCATGTGAGCTTTCAACTGGGCATCTATCGCTCCGAGGTTGATGAGG
>JAFGIF010000298.1 GCA_016929755.1 Deltaproteobacteria bacterium
GACAGGGACAAGTTACGGGGTCAATGGATACACCATTTGAAACCTCGAGCCTGTTGCGGATGATGTTCGGTACACCACCGGAGCCTCCAGGGAGGATCGGGGTTGAACCGGGCGAAACAATTCTTTTAATGGATAGCGTTTCAGCACCAGGCGGTCGTACCGGCCTGGCCGACTGCAGTATCGAGGTGCGGCAGGGCGAGGTGATCGGCCTGGCAGGCCTGGAGGGCAGCGGGCAGGATGTATTTTTACGTATTGCCAGCGGCCTGATTCAGCCCTTTAATGGTTCTGTAGAGATCTTGGGGAATGTGATGAATCACAAGGATTACCATGTACATAATGATGCCGGGGTTGCTTTCATGCCTGCATCAAGGCTTGAAGAAGGATTGATCCCCGGATTGAGTATTACCGAGCATTTTGCCCTCCAGCAAAAACAGGGAGGTTTTTTGGTTCGCTGGAGCGAAGCTTTCAAAAAGGCTCAATCCCGGATAGATACATTCAATGTTATCGGCAGGCCGCAATCCGTGGTGGAATCGCTTTCAGGTGGAAATCAGCAGAGACTGCTGCTTTCGTTCCTGCCGCACAATCCAGTACTTCTTCTCCTGGAAAATCCAACCAGGGGTCTTGATATGGAATCGATGCGCTGGGTATGGGATCATTTGCATACCTACTGTACAAAAAAAACCAGTATTATCTTTTCATCTTCAGAACTGGATGAGATTGTCATGGTTGCCGACCGCGTGCTGGTATTCTATGAGGGTCGGGTAATCAAGGATGTGCGCACCGAAGAAACCAGCAGCCTGGAGCTCGGACGGGCTATTGCAGGCAGAGTGCAGGACTCTGTATAAAACGAATGCAGTAGAAAAATGATGAGAAACTCTAAGACATCTTCAGGTACTGTATTCCCGTATGTGATTGATATTCTTGTTATGCTGTTGGTGGTGTTTGCTTTCACCACCCTCGTACTATTTCTTGTGGGAGCGCCGCCTTTTGCTGCCTATTATCATATATTCAAGGGTTCTCTCGGTTCATGGGTAAAATTCAGCCACGTCATCAAGGCCTGGATACCGCTGACCCTGTGTTCGTGTGGACTGCTGTATACCTTCAGGATCGGGCTGTGGAATATCGGGGTAGAGGGCCAGGTTATGATGGGGGCTGTATTGACAACCTATGTGCTGCGCCTGGGAACACAAAGTTCTTTACCAACAGGATTTCTTGTGATGGCCTTCTGTGCCGGAATTATAGGCGGAGGAATCTGGGCACTTATGGCCGGGTATCTAAAGACCAGGGGCGGGGTCCATGAAATCTTTGCCGGCCTGGGCCTGAATTTCGTGGCCCAGGGAATCATCCTGTGGCTGATATTCGGTCCATGGAAACGCGCCGGAATTGCATCCATGAGCGGAACCGAGGTTTTCCCGACTCAGCTCTGGCTGCCGCATATCCAGACGCTTAGGATTTCGCCTGCCGGACTCTGTCTGGCGCTGGCTGCCATTGTAATTACTGCGCTCATGCTCAAATATACCAGGATCGGCCTTTTCTTAAAAGCAATCGGGAACAATCAGAATGCGGCCTACCTTTTTGGTGTCAAGCCCGGAAGATATATGCTGCTGGCCATGATTTTCGCTGGGGGGTTTGCCGGTCTGGCCGGCAGTATCCAGGTTTCAGGTGTGTATCACCGGCTGCTGCCTTCGATTTCCAGTAATTATGGATACCTGGCGTTGTTGGTGGTCATGCTCTCGAATTACAATGTCTGGATCGCGCCGGCAGTGGCCTTTTTCTTTGCATGTCTGAATGTAGGAAGTATACAGCTTCCCATGGTACTGCAGCTCGATTCCGCCTTGAGCGGAGTTATCCAGGGCATCCTTGTTCTGGCAACCCTGGCTGTCCAGGGACTGCGCATGATAAGAAAGGATGCTCCTTGACATGAACGAATCCGGTGTAATCATTCTGCTGGCCAGCGTTATTGCCGGAGCCACTCCGATTCTACTGGCCACCCTCGGAGAGACAATTACCGAAAAAGCCGGGCTGATAAATCTTTCTTTGGATGGATCCATTCTGCTGAGTGCCATGACCGCCTTTGTTATCGCATACAGTACTGACAACATTCTGCTGGGTTTTGTGTGCGCATCCATGGTAGGTGCGCTCATTGCCGGAATAATCGCTTTTTTCAGCGTGTATCTGCATCAGTCGCAGGTTGCCGTGGGTTTTGTGCTGACCCTCATGACCCGTGACCTTGCCTACTTTATCGGCAGCGCATATTCGAGATTACAGGGACCACAGGTTCCTCCGTTAGCATTGCCGTTTCTACAGGATATTCCGTTTTTTGGAATGATATTTTTTCATCACAATCTGCCGGTCTATTTCAGTTTGTGCATGATTTTCGGCATATGGTGGTTTATCTATCGCACTCCACAGGGTTTGAGGCTGCGCTCTGTAGGCGAGAATCCCCGCGCATCATTCGCACGCGGCATCAATCCCAGAAAAATCCAGATGTTCTATGCGATCTGCGGAGGATTGCTGGTAGGCCTGGCCGGTGCATCGTTTTCACTGTGTATAAAACCGGGCTGGGGCCAGCCACAGGGGGCGGAAGGAACGGGCTGGATTGCCCTTGCCCTGGTAATTTTTGGCGGATGGCATCCTGTCAAGGCAGCAGTCGGAGCCTATCTGTTCTCGTTTTTACAGGTCATGAGCATTTATTTTCAGGGATGGATACCATCGATGCCGGCCCAGGTATTTCAGGTGGCCCCGTTCCCGTTGATGATTTTTACTTTGGTCCTGATATATCTGGTCCAGAAGGAATCCGTTATGAAATGGGCGCAGGACAAACCGTTTGTCCGTTCAGTCCTGAGGGCGCTTTCCGGTGCTGCACCCAGTGCTCTGGGCAAGTCTTACCGGCAGGACTGATAATCAGGGTTGCTGCGTAATCTTTTATTCCCTGCCGCTGTAGAGATTGTAGATTTTCGACCCGATAGCTATCAGGGCGATATACAGATGCAATTTTCTGAATCCGGTATCAGTATTGGCGAAGAAACTGTGAGAATCCCGCCGATTGGCAACATAGTGTCTGACTGCAATGGTCAGAAGGATCAGAAGTAGACCGAAAATCCAGCTTGTTATATCCTTTGCTGAACGCTGGCCGACATAATCGATAATATTTTGTTTCATACAATGTTATCCTGTATTGCCGAGAGTGACTTACCTGAATATATCACAGTGCCCGTAATCAGGCCAGAATAAATACTTTCTTCACGAGTTGATATATGCTTTTCTGAATATGATCAGGCTTTTATGGATTACCAGGCAAAATATCGGGTCAAGGCTACCTGCGGTAACTGTCAGCTCGTCTGTTGGAAAACAAGAAAAGAACGCGAGTACAACTACGAACTGCTTACGACAAGTGGTGAGGTTATTCAAGATCAGGGGCTTGGTTTCAAAGTTGTCAAATCATAAGCTGCAAGATTGTCTTCTAGAGTTTTCGAATTATTAATGATAAATTAGGACCACTGTAATTTAAATGATGAGGGGTAATAGTATATGTCTGTTCTGCTGACACGTCGCGCTTTTTTACAGGGGGTTTTGGCAGGCAGCGCAAGTTTGGCTGCCGGATGTTCCGGGCTTGGGTTCTTTTCCAGCAAGGGCTCTGATATTGCCAGGAGTGAAGAGATTCTGGCAAGGATAGGTGCCGAAACCAGACCGGAGGAACTTCCGAATATCGTGCTGATTCTTACCGATGATCTGGGCTATGGTGACCTGGGGTGTTTCGGTTCACATGCCATATCGACCCCGCACCTGGACCAAATGGCCCGGGAAGGAGCCCGCTTGACAAGCTTTTATGCCAGCGCTCCGGTATGTACTCCTTCACGTGCCGGTCTCCTGAGCGGACGATACCCGATCCGCACCCACATGAATGATGCATTGTTGAGCACAAAATCAATGATGGGCACAGGACACAGGCTCTGGGGATTAACCTCTTATGGAATACCCGAAGATGAGCTTCTGTTGCCGGAAATGCTTAAGCAAAAAGGATATCAGACAGCGCTGATCGGCAAATGGCATCTGGGGGATTTTTCACC
>JAFGIF010000299.1 GCA_016929755.1 Deltaproteobacteria bacterium
ACCATAGGAATTCTTTCCGGTGTTTTCAGACTCTCGGAATTTGTCAGCAACGGGTCTCCCGAGCAGGAATTTTACTCATATGTGGTCAAGGTGCTTATCGAAGAATCAAAATGTGAAAATGCTTCGATTTTAATGCTTGAAAATGGCAACTTGACGTTGAAGGCAGCCAGCGGAAGCCATAAGGGAGAAACAAACAAAACCATCAACCTTGATTTGAGCCAGGGTGTGGCTGGTAAATGTGCCCGTGACGGGGTTTCAGTTCTGGTCTCAGATGTCAGCAATTGTGAATTTTTCGTTCAGAGATCGGACACAAAGGTAAAGATCGGATCGATGCTGTGTTTACCGATCATGGAGGGTTATACCCCCATCGGGGTCCTCAACCTTTCGCATTCCAGCAATAACTTTTTCCAAACCCATGATGTTCGCATGTTCGAGCTTCTCGGAAATCTTGTAGGGCAGATGGTGACGCTTATCGGGCTGTTTAATGTTTTTCGTAATGAATGTATGACCTTGGAAAAGCGTGTCCAGCAGCAAGATAAAAGCTTGCGAAACATCTCTACCACATATAAGGCAATTGTTGATGCCTCGGAAGAAATGATTATACTGCTTGATCACAGTGGCATAACCTTTATCAATCAGGCCCTGAATAATCTACTGGAGAGCGTTCCGAGGGATGTTTCCGAGATATTCGATAATGAATCTGCCGCATATATAGAAAATCAAATTGTACAACTTGAAGAAGGTCAATCATGTGAGTTCGATCTGTCGGTTTCTCTCGGCAAAAGCGCTCATTTTATGTGTCAGTTTTTCATCAAGCGTTTCTCAGTCAACAAGGTCTTGATACTGATTAGAGATATTACCTTGAAGCACCAGATGGAGCAGCGCAATATACAGACCGAAAAACTTACGTCCCTTGGTCTGCTTACATCCGGGATAGCTCATGAATTAAACAACAAGCTCACACCGATCCTTGGATTTTCAGATCTCATTGATATATCCAACCTGGATGCGAAAGATCAGAAACGATTTGCCGTAATTAACAATTCCGCCAACTCGGCTAAGAATATTGTCGAATCTCTGCTCTCTTTTTCCAGCAATTTGCCACCGGAAAAAATTGTCTTCAATATGCGAGAGATAATCGACAGGACCATCAACCTTTATAAGCCCACCATCAAGAAGCGCGGAATAAAGATCATGCATGAGGTATCTGCAGAACCCCTTCTTATCAAGGCCGACATGAACTGTATGGAACAGGTTATGGTGAATCTTATCAACAACGCGATTGATGCCATCGGCGATCAGAAAGGCAATATCGTTATACAATCCTTTGTTCAGGAAGACTTCATCCATATTCACATAAAGGATTCAGGCTGCGGCATACCAAGCGAAGTCATGCCCAATATTTTTGATCCGTTTTTTACCACCAAATCCCGAGAAAAGGGGACCGGTCTTGGATTGAGCATCTGTTATGGTATTATTGCTGATCATAGGGGAGAAATTGTAATTGAAAACATTGGACAGGGAGTATTGGTTCGATTAAAAATTCCTGCAATGGCAAGCGGTGAAGATAAAATGCCGCAAACAAAGTATATTGAAGATTTTCCCGAAGATTTCAATAAAACACCAGGAGAGAACGACATGATTATGATTGTAGAAGATGAGCAGGACTTGCTTGATCTCATGGTAGATGCACTGGATCCGTATTATGAGGTGAAAAGCTTTATGAACGGCAGAGAGGCCTGCGATAATCTCGCAAGCGAGAACTGGGGACTCATTATCTCAGATTTGCGTATGCCCGAAATGGATGGGATGGATTTCTACCGCGAAACGATAAAGACTTTTCCGGAGCTTGCCGGCAGATTTATTTTTACCACAGGTGACACCTACGATCTTCAGGTCAAAGAATTCTTGGAAGAAACCGGCGCCGTATATATCAGAAAACCCTTTCGCATAACAGAATTACGAGAGATTGTGCAAAAGCAGATCAATCAGAATACCTAGCAGGATTGTTTGAAAATGAGCGTTAAGAAGATTCTTGTTGTAGATGATGAGGAAATTGTACGATATTCTCTGGTGAATATCCTGAGTTCTCATGGCTATGAGGTGGATAATGTAAACTCTGCCGAAGAAGCGCTGGAGCAGCTTTATGGAAAATCATACCATCTTGTGCTTACTGATTTGATCATGGAAGGCATGGATGGTCTGGAACTGCTGGAAAATGTGAAAGTCATCTCTCCAAAAACAATGGTAATCGTAATTACCGGTTACGGCTCCATAAAAACCGCGGTAGCAGCGCTCAGGCTGGGGGTGTATGATTATCTTCTTAAGCCTTGTGATGAAGATGAGCTGTTGCTGAGAGTGCGCAGGGCCTTGGAGATGCAACAATTTGGTGTAGAGCAAAAGCAGCTGCACGAAATCAGCGCCGTTGTAAAAACTGCGGTTACTCTTTCTGACCAGATAAATACGCCCCTCAATGTTATTCTGGGCAATATTGAAATATTGCAACTGACTGCCAAACTTGAACCCGATGCGCGAATCCAGAAGATCCTGAAAACCATGGAGGATCAGATTTTCCGGATCAAGACTGTCATGGAGAAGCTGGCAAAGGTTACTAGTGCAGAAACAAAGAAATATACTTCGTTAAAAGATTACGAAATGATCGATGTGCCGAAAGTGGAAAGTGGTGAATAGTTGTAAACATATACTTGTCGTTGAGGACGAAAAAGAACTTTCGGATCTCATGGCTGACTTTTTACATATGTTCGGGTATACTGTTTCTACGGCCGGGGATGGGTATGATGCGCTCGCACTGTTGGAAACTTCAACCATCGATATTGTGATTACCGATGTGCGTATGCCCCGGATGGATGGCATGAATCTGATGACGATAATCAAGAATAAATATTCAGATATACCGGTAATTATCATTACTGGTGTAAACGAGAATAAGACCAGAGATATTGCCCATGAAAAGGGAGCTGATGCCTTTATTGCCAAGCCCTTTCGTATGAGGGACTTGAAAGAAGTAGTGGATTCAATGTGTAAAAAGTAAGCATCCATAAGTAGAAGAGAGGGGGAATTTCATGAAGAAAACTTCGATAGAAAAGCCGAAAAATATCCTGTGTTGCCTTGACTATGGTAAAAACAGTTATTATCTGGCCGAATATGCGTATAAGCTTTCCCGGGTTTGTGATGCTGATTTGTACCTGCTGCACATTGTGACCGATTTTCGAAGGACAGCAGGATTTTATGTACCACATATAAACACGGATAAACTCGAGAGTGATATTGTCAAGGCTGCCAGAGATAAGATGTATGCCCTGTGTGAAAAGGTTATCGGTGATGTTGCTGCTTCCCATCGCCTGGTGGAACAGGGACATCCCATGGAGGTTGTCAATATGATCATAGAAAAGAAAAAAATCGATCTGTTACTTCTGGGCTATGGTATGTCAAAAGGCACCCTTTCCTCTTTTAAAACCGATTATGCCGGGCGATTCCTGAAAAATCCAACGTGTCCTTTTCTGGTGGTTCCATTCAGGGAAGCGTAATCGATCTCATGAAGCTGGCGACCTGGACCTTTTGCATATGTCCGATAATAGAGAGGGTCAGGATTTTCTGGTCCGTGAATAACAGACCCAGACAACGCTCCTCGGTATAGAAAATTATCGATCGAGACCCTTCTGGAATCAAGAAGGCCGCATCATTTCTGCTCCTCATCCATGTTGGGATGAGCTTAGCCTTGGGTCCCATCAAAGTGGGATTCCACTTGAATTGAAGGATGGTTTTAATAAGCTGATAGGTATCCATTGAGTCAATGTCGCCCAGGAATGTTTTGGTAAATGGGTTTCGCAATGAGTCACGCCAGGCATCTTCCCGGGGAAGGCCTGTAATTGCCCTGATATTACCTCTTATGCGAGATTCCACACTGTAAAAGAGCAGTTCATCAGAGTTGTTTGTATAATCCATGGAAGAGGGTATGCACGCGATAATTGTTTCGTTCCTGACAATATTGCATGGATAATTCTGGGTATTGATTTTGACCGGGATAAGAAAAAGTTCAGGTGCGTTCTTCTTTGCAAGTGCGATGTAGAACACATAGATGGATACCGCTATGATACAAATGCCTATGATGAATCGTAATCCCGGGCTCCCTCGTTCCGTCTCTAAAACCATTTTGGCTTGATGGGTTTGTTATGCACTTGTGGTTTATCAGATACCATTATATCAAGATCGCCAACAGGCTTTTTTTCATCCATATATTGCCCGAATTCTTCTTGGTGAGGCTCTGCTTGAATTTCTTCCTCTTCAGAAAGGCCTTTTTTACTTTTCAGTGTATATTGCCCGACCAGTTTCAGGATTGCGGGCAGTACGAAAAAGAGAATCAGAAGTATGAAAATGCTTATAAAAGAATTATCTTTCATATTTATATATTATCACAAAACAGCAGTGTGCAAAACAGCAATTTTTTCAGTGGTTATCGGCATGTGATTCTAAAAACCATTTTAAACATAGTGTATTATGTTTTATGGAAAGCTGGAGGAGACAGAAATCAGACTTGGGGATTGCATGCCTGATCAGGCAATTGCCAGGGTTATTTCTCGCCAGATCTGATCGATTCCCAGTCTGGATTTCGCGGAACTGACGATCATGGTGCCGGTGATCTGATTCTGAAGATGCTGCATGTGCAGTTTCCTTTCAGAATTACTGAGCTTGTCGGCCTTCGTAGCCACGACGATTGCCTTGGCAGGAGATTCTTTGACAAGCCCCAGACAAAGCAACTCTTCGGTTTTCATCTCACGGCGAATGTCTACCAGAAGCAGGAGCATTCGCAAATTCTGGGTGCCTTTAAAATAACGCAGAGCAAGTTTTTCCCATGAGAGTTGAACATCGTGAGACACTTTAGCATAACCGTAACCTGGCAGATCCACCGCATAGAATGACGGCAAATCGACCAGATCCGCTCGGAAGTAGTTAATATTTCTGGTCTTGCCTGGATGCTTGCTGGTTTTTACCAGATCCTTGCGGCCCAGCAGTGCGTTAATCAGGGATGATTTGCCGACATTTGATCTTCCGGCAAAGACAACCTCCGGCAGGGGGGGCAGGGAGTCATAAACGGTACCGCTATAGCTGGCATTTTGAATTTTAACCATCATAACCCGTTTATATATTCAGCTATCCTGGTGATTCCCTCAATGATATTGTCCATTGAATTTGCATAGGAAAAGCGCACATAGGATGCTGCCTCCTGTCCGAAATCAATTCCCGGGGTAATTCCGACCCCGGTATTTTTCAGGATATCAAAGGCCAGGTTATGAGAGTCCTTTGATATATGATCCATGTTTACCAGCACGTAAAATGCCCCGGTAGGGCGAACTTCAACCCGTAAGCCGTAATTCTGCATCTGATCTAACATCACGAGTCTGCGTTCGGAAAATACCTGGTGCATGTGGGCCACATTATCTTCTGCCTGCCTCAAGGCCGCAATTCCTGCCCACTGAGCTATGGACGGGGCGCATATCATGAGGTTCTGCTGGATTTTTTGGGCAGTCCGCACAAGCTTTTTTGGAAGGATGGCCCATCCCAAGCGCCAGCCTGTCATAGCATAGGTTTTGGAAAATCCGTTGATGACAATGGCATTGTCGGTGTATTCGAGAATACAATGCTGCTGGCCTTCGTAAACCAGACCGTGATAAATCTCGTCTGAAATAATCGGCAGGCCCAGATCACTCAATGCGAGCAATCGCTTTTCACTCAGACAAACTCCCGTGGGATTGG
>JAFGIF010000055.1 GCA_016929755.1 Deltaproteobacteria bacterium
AAAGATGATGCAGCCGAGAATTATGCCGCGGGAAATATCATGAAAGCTGATATGTTTGAGGTGCTTACGGTAGATAATGCTGATTACCAGATAGGCAGCCATGAACCGGGACATGAGAAACAGACCCGTGCCCATCTCCTTGATACTGTAGGGGGAAACAAGAATCGTAATTCCCCAGATAATTCCGATAAATAAAAGAATTATACTATACAGTAAGCGGTTCATTTTGCATGAGTGTAGTGAATAAGTCCTCTTCTTTTTTCTGCATCCTGGTGGCTTGAGCCTGCGGGACTCCCTCGTGATTGTATCCGGATAAGTGACAGATGCCGTGAATCAGGAGTTGCAGGACTCGTTGTATGGGAGGCATGAGGGCATCCTCAGCTTCATGCAGAGCACTCTCAACACTGAGCACTACGTCGCCCAAGTGCCGGCCTTGCGGTCCGGGTCCTTCCTGCTGCGGGAACGAGATCACATTTGTGGGCCTGTTTTTTCCCAAGTAGTTCTGATTTAATTGTTGTATGTATTTGTCATCAACTAGCACGATCGAGAGCTCTGCTGATTTTTTATCGAGCCGGGTAAGGATTTCTTCAGACCATCTTTCAATCCGGTCGATGTCGATCTGAAGGAGATCCTGCAGGTCCTGAACATCAACACTGATCATAGATCGCCTTTATCGTAGGCCTTAATGATTTCGGCAACAATGGGATGGCGTACCACATCATGTTCGGAAAAGTTGACAAATTCCAGCCCCTTGATATCTTTGAGGATATGAGATACCTCGATCAGGCCTGAAGAGGTTCCAGCTGGCAGATCGATCTGGGTGACGTCACCGGTAATGACGGCCTTCGAATCAAAACCAAGCCTGGTGAGAAACATTTTCATCTGTTCCGAGGTTGTATTCTGGGCTTCGTCGAGAATAATAAATGCATCGTTCAGGGTTCGACCCCGCATAAAGGCCAGGGGAGCAATTTCAATGCTGTCGCGCTGAATCAACCTGATCACATGATCATGGTCCAGCATATCGTACAGGGCGTCGTACAGAGGTCTCAGGTAGGGATTTATTTTTTCCTGCAGATCTCCCGGCAGAAAGCCGAGCCGCTCACCCGCCTCGACGGCAGGACGTGTCAGCACGATTTTGCCGACCTTCTTTTTCAGGAAATATGATATGGCCATGGCCATAGCCAGATAGGTCTTGCCGGTGCCTGCAGGTCCGATGCCGAAAATGATATCGTTCGCGCGCATTGAATCTACATATGCTTTTTGCTGAAGACTTTTGGGCATGATGACTTTTTTGGTGGAGGAGATATAAATAGTGTCCATGAAAACATCCTGCAGATTGATCGTTCTGTCCTTGGCGAGCATTCTCAGGGCATACCATACGTCGGAAGGATAGAGAGGAAAGCCTTCCTTTAAGAGTTTATACAGATCCTTGAGGGCATGTTCGGCCAGTTCCACATCGAAGCGCTCACCCTGAATATCAATGGTGTTGCCCTTCAGGGCACACTTGACGCTGGTGAAATCTTCGATAATTTTCAGATGTGAGCAACTGTCACCTGCGAGCTGCCGGAGGATATATGTATCAGGGAATTCTACCGTGGGCATGTATTCGTTTTGCCTCAATATTTTTGCCAATTATGATTGCATTATATCAAATACGACAATTCCACAAGGTTTTTTGCTGATTCTCGTATTGCAGATCGCTCTAAGTTATACTATGTACTGCCCATGTATACAGCGAAGGTAATCGGCAAATTCAGCGCAGCCCACCGTCTGAGAGAGTATCAGGGGAATTGCGAGCAGCTCCATGGGCATAATTACAAGGTGGAGATCGCAGTGGGAGCGGATGTGCTCGATCAGTTGGGGCTTGTCATGGATTTCCGCGATCTGAAACAAGGTTTGAACTCGGTGCTCGACTCGCTCGACCACAGCTATCTGAATGAGCTGGAATACTTTCAGGAGAAAAATCCATCCACAGAAAATATTGCAAACTATATTTACTCCCGGATTGCCGAGAGCATCCCGCCACCTTTAGGATTGATAGAAGTGGTGGTCTGGGAAGACGATACCAGTTGTGTTGCTTATTCAGAATAGGATTTTTAAGCAATGAAGGATATTCAACGCCAGAGGCCGGAGAATCCGATTTATATTCATAAGGTAGGCGTTAAGGACATCTCCTATCCGATCGTGGTTTCCGACAAACGTCGTGGACAGCAGCATACCGTGGCATCCATCAGTCTCTATGTCGACCTTCCCCGCGAGTTCAAAGGTACTCATATGAGTCGTTTTATTGAAATCTTGAATGAGCACCGCGAAGACATCCATATCAAGAAGTTTGAACATATTCTGAATCAGATCAAGGTGAATCTTGAAGCAACCAGTGCCCATATGGAGATCAAATTTCCCTACTTTATCGAAAAAGCCGCACCGATGAGCGGTGCAAAGGGCCTGATGGAATATAAGTGCAGTCTGATCGGGATGGTTGGTGAAAAGAAAGAATTCAAGGTGGGGGTTCAGGTTCCCGTCCAAACCCTTTGCCCCTGCTCAAAAGAAATCAGTGACGTCGGAGCCCATAATCAACGCAGTATTGTTTCGGTAATCGTAAGATACGATAAGTTTTTCTGGATCGAGGATCTGATTGAACTTATCGAACACTGCGGATCGAGTCCTCTTTATCCCATCCTGAAACGTCCCGATGAGAAGTATGTTACCGAATATGCCTATAATCATCCCATGTTTGTAGAGGATCTGGTCAGACAGGTGGCGGCGGAGCTAAACAAGAAAGAGGAATTTTCATGGTACTGTGTCGAGGCGGAGAACATGGAAAGTATTCATAATCATAGCGTTTATGCCTATATAGAGGGCGGGGGCGATGAGTAAGGAGATCCTGCCCGTCGGAAAGATTCCGCTTGATCTGCTCGATTCTCTGTTGAAGAATCTTGCGACGGACGATCCCGCCGTTCTGGTCGGGCCTGGTATCGGCGAGGATGCAGCCGTGATCAGGTTCGGTTCGGAGATTCTGCTGTTCAAGACCGATCCGATTACCTTTGCCGTCTCGGATATCGCCTGGTATCTGGTAACTGTAAATGCAAATGATATTGCCTGCATGGGGGGTGTGCCGCGCTATCTCCTGGTAACGCTGCTGCTGCCTGAGGGCAAAACTACCCCGGATCTCGTCAGGGATACCTTTGAAAAACTTACGGCTGCCTGCTCTGCGGCGGATATCCGGCTCATCGGCGGCCATAGCGAGGTCACGTACGGAATCGATAGGCCGCTGGTGACAGGTTTCATGATCGGTACGCTCGCCACGGACAAGGTGATACGCACCTCGGGTGCCAGACCCGGAAACTTGATTTTACTTTCCAAGAGCATTCCGTTGGAGGCCCTCGCGCTTTTGGCACGTGAAGTGCCCGACAGGATTGACCTGGATACCGAAAGTCTTGCCAAGGTACGAGATCTAATATACGATCCCGGGCTCAGTGTGGTCAAAGAGGCGCGCCTGGCCCTTGAGCAAGGCGCTGTGAGCGCCATGCACGATCCCACCGAAGGCGGGCTGGCCACAGGACTGCTCGAGCTTGCCCGGGCATCCGGCTGCGGACTTGAGGTTTATCGTGAAAAAATTCCGATCATGGAACAGGCCGCAAAAATACTGCCGGCATTTGACATTGATCCCCTAGGGGCAATTGCCTCAGGATCGCTGCTGGTATGCTGTGAACCTGAGGGTGCTCACAATATTCTGAATGCCTGGAGAGGCGCTTCAATTTCCGGGGCGATTATAGGCCGGATAACGGCCGAGCCTGAACTGAAGCTCTACCATAATGGAATATGCGAAGAGTTCCCGGTATTTGAAACAGACGAGATCGCGAAGGTTTTTTCCTCCTGAACGTCGGCAAACATCCGCCTGCGGCAGAAACAGCATAATCGCTTACATAGACAATACCCGCAAGTTGTGCAGATCCATTTCGAGGTATGATTGAAGCATCACAATGGAGTTATTTGTTCAGTAGTTTTTTGACCAGGGACGTGTCGCCGTTGCCCTCGAGGAATTGTTTGTTTTTAAGAAGCTGGATCAGGAGATCCTTGTTTGTGGTAATGCCTTTGATGGCGGTTTCGTCAAGCATTCTGGACATGCGTTTCAGCGCCCCGTTGCGGCTGCCGTTATGAGCGATAAGCTTGACAATCAGAGGATCATAGTAGGGGCTTATATCACAACCGGGAAAGATATGGGTGTCTACGCGCACACCAGGACCCCCCGGCATGTTCATTCTGCTCACAACCCCTGAGGTCGGCATGAAGTTTCTGGTAGGATCTTCTGCATTCAGCCTGCATTCGATAGCATTTCCCAGTATGTTGGGTACCTCCGGGGAGATTCTGGAGCCTGCTGTTACCATGATCTGCTCGCGGACCATGTCGATCCCCGTAACCATCTCGGTCACCGGATGTTCAACCTGCAGCCTCCCATTAATTTCCAGAAAGAAAATGTCGCCCTGCTGATCCATCAGGAACTCAACCGTACCCAAGCCTTTGAGTCCGATCGCTTCGATGATCGTTTTCGACCATGTCCATAAGCTTTTTCTGACATGTTCTTCAATATTGGGAATCGGGGCTTCCTCGATAATTTTCTGGTGTCTTCTCTGGATTGAGCACTCCCGGTCACCCAGCACCTTGATGTTTCCGTATTCGTCCGCCAGAAGCTGAACCTCGAGGTGTCTGGGCGATGAGATATGGTGTTCCATGTATACTTCCGGACGACCGAAGGCTGCATTGGCCTCAGAACTTACGCTGGCGAAATGTGATCGCAGCTGATTTTCATCGTAGGAGACTTTCATGCCTCTTCCGCCGCCACCGTAGAGTGATTTCAACATAATAGGCAATCCGATCTCGCGGGCTATTGCCATGGCATGTGTGATATCGGTGACAACCCCGTTTGAGCCCGGAATAGTAGGTATGCCGAGTGATTTGGCCACATCTTTGGTCCTGGACTTATTCCCGATGGTGCGCAGAGTGGCGCTAGACGGGCCGATAAAGGCGATGGCGTTTTCTTCACAGCGCAAGGCCAGGGCAGGATTTTCAGACAGAAACCCATACCCGGGATGAATTGCGTTGGCCTTCCAGGTAGTGGCGGCGCTTATGATGGCTTCAATGTTTAAATAGCTCTGCGAGGGCTGGGCAGGGCCGATCTGGACCCGATCGTCAGCATAACCGAGATATTCCATGTTTTTATCGGCTTCGGAGTAGACGACAACGGTTTCAATGCCCATCTCCTTGGCCGTGCGGAGGACCCTCAATACAACTTCACCCCGGTTAGCAATCAAAATCCGTTTCATGATATAGATCCTTTATGATGTCTGAATGTCTGAAGTCAAGCTATTGATCGTATTATCTTACGCACATGGTTATTGGCTTGATGATTTCCGATTAAATCAGTAAGATTGTCTATGTAATGTCTTTTTAAGAAAATCAACTGAGAGAAAACATCGAGGGAAAAGCATGCATAGATATTATAGTATTATAATTATTGGGTTGTTTACCATAGGGCTCAGCCATAATTCATTGGCGCAAAACAGAGAATATATGCACGGCCTGGAGAAACTGCTTATGGAATATGGGATTGAGAATACACAGGCGCATTCGATTCTTTCTGACTCCAGATTGAAGCTGGACCCTGAAATTGTCGTAAATAATCTTTTCTATTCAAAGCCCAAACCCAAAGCAGGCGTAGAGCAACCTGAGATTATGGATATTGACCCTGCCTATATCGACAAGGGCAAGGCCTTTATCGATGCCCGCAAGGAGGTATTTCTCGAGCTCGAAAAACACTATGGAGTCTCGGCGCAAATTATTACCGCAATTCTGATCGTTGAGACCAGACTGGGTACATATCCTCAGAAATATACGGTTATGAATGCCTATGCCAGCTTGGCGGCATGCCTTGACCAGGCCTATTTTGCAAATCTGAGAGACACTTACCGCAGCAAGTACCCGGCTTTTTCCGATAAAGAAACCCGGGAAAGGGCGCAGAAAAAGGCTTTCTGGGCAGCCAATCAACTGTATCAGCTGATTCTGCTGGCCCAGAGGCTCAAGCTGGATCCGTTCGAAATCAGTGGTTCATTTGCGGGAGCGCTTGGCCCGGGACAATTTATTCCCTCATCATTTATGGAGTTTGGAGTAGATGGTGATCATGATGGCATACGGGACCCCTTTAATATGCTCGACGCAATGGCAAGCATCGCCAATTATCTTCAGCGATCCGGCTGGAGGGATACCCGAGGTATAGAGCAACAGCGGCAAGCCATATGGTACTATAATCACAGCGATGTCTACGTCAATACAGTAATGATGCTTTATCGGGAACTTTCCGGATAACCCTCGGATCATAACTTGAACAATCAGTATCTGCATGGTATTCCCATTCAGAGAAGAGGTGATGGTGAATATTGATGAACTATTAGCCCAAAGGAAGGCCCTTTTTGAGGAATTTCTCGCCACATATTTTTCCGGTCTGGATATGCAATCAGGCATTGTCAGATCGTGCCTGTACAGCATTTCTGCCGGGGGCAAAAGGTTGCGGCCCATCCTTGTCATGCTGGCCTGTGAGGCCCTGGGCGGAACAGGGAAACAGGCCCTTGAAGCAGGCCTTGCGATTGAAATGATCCATACATTCAGCCTTGTCCATGATGATCTGCCGGCGATCGATAATGATGATTTGCGCAGAGGACAGCCCAGCTGCCATAAACAATTCGGAGAAGCAACCGCCATTCTGGCCGGTGATGCCCTTATCTTTATGGCCCTTGAAGTGATAAGTTGTGCAGATTATGTGCCGGATACGAAATTGGATATCATTAGGGCCATCGCTGATATGTGCGGCTACAATGGACTTGTTCAGGGAGAGTACGAGGACATTATGGCTGAAGGCAGGCTTCTGGCTCCGTCTGAAATTGAAAAAATTTATTACAAAAAGACAGCCAAACTCTTTGAGCTGTGCATGTACTGCGGCGGCAGAATAGCCCATGGGGATGATAAGCAACTTTATGCACTTACACAATATGGTCGAAATTTTGGCCTGGCATTCCAGGTAATTGATGATATTCTGGATGTGACCTCAAGCGGGCATGGTCTCGGCAAGACGGCGGGTAAGGATATTGTACAGGATAAGGCCACTTTGGTCAAAGCCCTGGATATTGAACAATCAAAGGCCTACGCCAAAGATAAAACGAATAAGGCCATTGTTTCAATTGCCGATATAGATAGTGATAGTGCAAAAATTCTCCAGGATCTGGCCATGACAATGCTTGACAGGGTGATATGAGCATGAGTATTTTATCCGGGATTTCAACACCTCAAGACATCAAATCATTTTCTGTGGCCGAGCTTGAGATTCTGGCCCGCGAAATCCGGGAATTCATTATCGCCAATGTAAGCGAGACCGGCGGCCATCTTGCTTCAAGCCTTGGTACCGTCGAGCTTACCCTGGCGCTGCATTATGTTTTCGATACCCTCCATGATAAGATCGTGTGGGATGTAGGGCACCAGGCATATTCACATAAAATCCTGACCGGCAGGAAAGACAGATTCTCCACCTTGCGTCAACAGGGTGGGATAGGTCCGTTTATTTCTCCTGAAGAGAGCCCCTACGATGCCTTTATTTCCGGTCATGCCGGCAATGCCGTTTCTGCGGCCAGTGGAATTTGCGAGGCCATGAGTACGGCCAAAAGCCACAACCGGGTTATAGCGGTTATCGGTGATGGCTCTTTGTCCAATGGGCTTACCTTTGAAGGGCTTAATTTTGTTGGAATGAAACAACTAAACCTGATCGTGGTGCTCAACGACAACAAGATGTTCATTTCCAAACACGTGGGTGCTATTGCCGAATACCTGAGCAGAATCATGATAACTAAGAGTGTGCGGGATGTGAGAGAAGGGATAAAATCTACCTTGCGGAACATTCCGGTCTACGGCGAAGATATTTATAAACTTGCCAAGCGTATCGAGGGAAACCTCAAGGGCGTGATGACAGAAGGCTCATTATTTGAGGAAATGGGCTATCGCTACCTCGGCCCGATCGACGGGCACAGGATCGATTATCTCGTTGAGACCTTTGAAAATATTGCAAGTATCGAGGGGCCGATTCTGTTGCATGTCTCCACCCAGAAAGGCTATGGATATACACCTGCCCTGAAAGATCCCGAGAATTTTCATGGTGTCGGTAAATTCCATCTGGAAAATGGTGAGGTGAAAGGAGCGGGAGCGAATCGAAGCTATACGGATGTCTTCGGGGAGACTCTGCTTGATCTCGCAAAAAAAGACCCGAGAGTCGTCGCCGTTTGTGCCGCGATGGCCTTCGGCACCGGTTTGAAAAAGTTTGCCAAGGCCTTTCCTGATCGTTTTTTTGATGTAGGAATCGCAGAAAGCCATGCCGTCACAATGGCTGCGGGTATGGCTATGTATGGAATGCGTCCGGTGGTTGCCGTATATTCGACCTTTTTACAACGCAGCTATGATGAGATTATTCACGATGTGGCTTTACAGAACACCCCGGTAATTTTCGCAATCGACCGGGCGGGACTGGTGGGTGCCGATGGGCCAACCCATCATGGGGTGTTTGACATCGCTTTCATGCGAAATATTCCCAATATGACATTGATGATACCCCGTGACCAGGCAATGCTGAGAAAGATGCTCACATATTCTCTGAAAATCCAGGGTCCCTCTGCCATTCGCTATCCACGAGGCAGTGTTGTCGCCATGCCTCTGAAGACAGGACGTTTTCGTCCGGGCAAGGCCGAAGTGTTAAAAAAAGGCACAAAAGCGGTTGTCTTCTGTGTCGGTCCGCTTTGTTATACGGTTCTGGAGGCCGTGGGGGATATTGATGATGTCGCTGTGGTAGATCTGGTATGTGCCAAACCTCTGGATACGGCAGTAATCAGGGATATGGTTCAAGAATGTCACGGTCGTTTCGCAGTGGTCGAAGATGGTTGTATCCAGGGCGGAGTAGGTTCCGCAGTTCTGGAAAATCTTAAAGATCTTCAAATTCCGCTCAGGTACCAACTGCTTGGTATACCTGATAAGTTTATCGAGCACGGTGCTGTGGATCGACTCAGGAAGGATATCTCGCTGGATGTGGAAGGTATCGGCAAAGTCATCCGTGATATCATATGAAAATCCGGTTGGATAAACTGCTGGTGGAACGAGGCTTGGTGGAAACCAGATCAAAGGCCCTGGGACTGGTAATGTCGGGCGATGTGCTGGTAAACGGTGAAATGATCACCAAAGCCGGGGCCGCCATTGAGGATACCGCCGAGATAGTTTTGAAACAGAACTTTCCCTATGTAAGCAGGGCTGCTAAAAAACTGGAGGCGGCTCTCGATGAATTTGCTATTGATTGTGCAGGCAAAATTGCCATTGATGTCGGGGCTTCAACCGGCGGTTTTACCGACTTGATGCTGACAAGGGGCATCCGGAAAGTGTATGCGGTGGATGTGGGACGGGGGCAATTGCATTGGCGGCTGAGAAATAATGACCGGGTGGTCAATATCGAGGGTGTCAATGCCAGGAATCTCGATACTGACCTTATTCAAGATCCCTGTGACATGGCGACCTTTGATGTATCCTTTATATCCCTGAAACTGGTTATTCCCCCGGTGCTTAAAGTATTGCGGCCTTGCGCTGATATTATTGCCCTGATCAAGCCGCAGTTCGAAGCGGGCAGGCATCAGGTCGGCAAAGGCGGTATTGTAAAAGATCAACAGGTTGTCAAACAGGTACTTGATGATATGCAAGCATTTTTGAGTGCGAGTGACCTGACGGTTTCGGGTGTTATTCCGGCTCCGATAAAAGGCGCCAAGGGCAATCAGGAGTATCTCGTTTATGCTATGCACGGGGAAGCTTCATGAAGATAACGGTTGCACGCAACGCGGGTTTTTGTTTCGGAGTGAGAAGGGCCATAGACATTACCTTCAAGATACGGGAAAAGTTTCCGGAAGCCAACATTTACACGGTTGGGCAGATCATTCACAATCCTCAGGTTATCAAAGCCCTTGAGAAACGCGGGATTGGAATTATTAACGATCCGGATGATCCCAGGCTTAAGCCGGGGGATATCGCTATTATAAGGGCACACGGGATTTCTCCCCAACAGAAGACTTTGTTGAAAAAACGAGGGGTGCGGGTGATCGATGCCGCCTGTCCTATGGTTCGAAAAGTTCAGAACATCATCAAGAAAGCTGTCGATTCTGCTGATGTGATAGCTATTGTGGGTGATAAGGATCATCCCGAGATGGACGCTCATCTGGGAGTAGCCGGGGTAAAGGGCAAATTGATCCAGAATCTTGATGATGCCGGAAAGATTCCTCATGTAAACAGGCTTGCCGTAGTGGCTCAGACCACATTCGATGTTAGTTTGTATAAGGAAATCATGCATGTCCTGCATGATAAGGCAGATGTGATTGATGTCTATGATACCATATGTCGTTCAACCGTGGACCGTCAGAACGAAGTCCAGGAACTCTCAAAGGATCACGAAACCCTTATTGTGATAGGCGGCAGGAATTCAGCTAATACTGCTCGCCTGGCTGAGATCGCCGGACAAAACGACAGGGAAGTCATCCGCATAGATTCTCCTAGACAATTGGAGGGAATCGATACCTCGCATATGAAACATGTGGCCGTCATCGCCGGAGCATCCACGCCCCACTGGGTGATCGAAGAAAGCATTGAAAGGTTGAAACGCGTTGGTAAATATTCCGGTATTAGAAATCTCATGCTGGATGTCATGACGCGCACTCCCCTGTTTCCAGCCCTTGGTAGTGTAGGCCTGTCCATGATAACTCTGGTATTCTGCTCACAGCGGTATCACCCAGGTGTGCTCGCAATTATCTTCTTTCTGGCGTTTGCCTCTCTCGGAGAGGTTCGACTCTTACGACAATGGATTATCTGGTGTTTAGCGACAGGATTAGCATTGTCAATAGCACTTTTAACGACCGGTCTGACCGGTGGTATGCTGATCGCAGGAGTGGCACTGCTCAGACCTCTATTAAGTCTTGGCAGGTCAAGGCAATATTATGCAAGCATCTATGGTGCTCTCATCATGATCCTGGTATCGATCATCCTCCCCATGGGTTTGCTGGCTATTGCCCCAAAATCAGGGATTATTCTCCTGATCGCGTATGCCCTTGTCCATTATCTGGGCGTTGAAGTTCTGATTGGTCTGAAAAACATGGAAAAGGATGCCATTATCGGCCGCATGAGTCTTGCGCGTTCCATGGATGAAGAACGCATTGTTCTGCTCATGGAGTACATAATCATGGGTCTGGCCTTGATCCTGTTTCTCAGTTTCCCCCTGAAAATCACCCCGGCCCTGGCTTATGGATTGTTGCCGCCGTTGTTTTTTCTGGCAAAGGGAATTGATTTTTACAACGAACACGTAATCTTT
>JAFGIF010000300.1 GCA_016929755.1 Deltaproteobacteria bacterium
AATATCGACGTTGGTATGCGGGTCGTAACCGCCGGAGCAGTCATCGTAAATATCGCTGTTGTCTTCCTCATAGAATTGGTCTCCGCCAACATAGGTAGCGATGATATCGGAATAGAAGCCTCTCCGCTTGAGATTGATCCCGAAGGTATACACATCCTCGGGTACATCCCGGAATTTCTTGTCCAAAATATCAACAGAGAGTTTTTCGGGGTCGATATCAACATCGGTGATTTTTGTCTTGGTGTGGGTCAGATCGGCAAAGACCGCAATGCTCTCCGAGATGCGGTAGTCCAGAGAGAGTTCATATCCGCGAGAATACCCTTTGCCAACGTTGAGATACTGTGAGTCGATTTCGCCGTTTTCGTCGATGTCGATAGTGTCTGCCTCGTAGATCATGTCATCGATATTATTGTCGAAATAGGTTGCTCCGATGGTAAAGTTATCAAAAAAGGACCTCTGGATCGAAACCTCGTATGACCTCACGGTCTCAGGGTCAAGATCTGGATTGGGCATTGATGATTCTCCATCAGGTTTATGACGGTACTTGAAGACCTCCCAGATGGTCGGGCCGCGGAAGGCATCTCCCGCCGAGGCACGGATAATGGTTTTGGCTTCCGGACGAATTACCAAGCTAAATTTGGGAGAAACATAGCTTTTGGATTTATCATCCGTGGTCAGTGGATCTCCGGTATCCGGGTAATACAAGTTTGTTGCGGCATCAAAGACCTTCCAGTGATCGTAACGCACGCCGGCATAAAATGTCAGGAAATCGGCGGCATCCCACTGATCCTGTAAAAATGTGCCGTATGTCAGCATTTTGCCGCGGGTCGTGACCGGCTCATCCGGGTACATCTCATCAAGGGAAGATACCCGTGACCTGCTATAATCGGCACCAATGGTTAGGGTGTTATTGAAGGGCAAGGTGATGTTGGTCTGTAACAAGGCATTGTAGCGCGAATTGGGGCAGTATGAATACCCAAACGAAGGACCAAAGCGGAAAAGATCCTTGTAGTTGTCAACCAGTCCGGCATTGATAATAAATTCGAAGTTTTCCAGTTGGGCATTGTAATACGAAATACTGTAGGTGTTGGTTGAGGTTTCAAAAAATTTATCGGTGATTTCCATCGGAGACGGGCTATACTCGGCTGGGGTATAAATGCCTTCATCCTCGCTGTAGCCAATCCAGGTACCGGGCAGGCTCATGGATTTGAACGGATCCAGTGTCCTGGTAGCATAGCCGTACCTGAAGGACAGGTAGGTATCCAGGTCGATATCCCAGGTCAGGCTTGAAGTAAAGGCCTCGGAAGTCGTCTCGGTACTAATGTAACCGATAACATAATCTTCGCCCCCGGTTGCGGTCGGTACAATCTCAAAACCGCCTTCGCCTCCGGTAACATCATCCAGACCCCCTCTGGAAGGCATCAGGCTTCTGCAGGCAAAGTTGGGAATTTTTGTCTGTGCCGGGCCTTCCTGCCTAAGGTTGCGATACGTAAGGTAGTAGCTGAAATCCCCAACGCTAGAGCCATGCCCGACCGAGAGCTCTGTGGTGTCATAGCTGCCGCTGCCCAAGGAAAATTCAAACAGGGGATAGTCTGTTTTGGTGATGATATTGATAACCCCGGCCATGGCGCCGCCGCCATAGAGTGAGGACATGGGGCCCTTGACCACCTCGATGCGTTCGATGTTCTCGATAGGGATATTCCACCACAGTACATTACCCTCATAGTTGTTCAGGGGTTGACCATCCAGAAGCACCAGGCTCTGCGACTGATTTTGAAAACCCCGCACGGACAGGCTAATGCTTTTGTTGGAAATGCTGGTTACACCGGATGTCCGGCTGGTATAGATTCCAGGGATCCGCTCCAGGGCTTCATCGACTGTGCGTACATTCGACGCCTTGATGTCTTCGGCCGTGACCACCTCAACTTGGGTGGGGGCTTTTTCGATTGCCTGTTTGGTTTTGGTCGCTGTAACAACCACCTCAGACAACTGTTCCTCCACTGCATAGAGCGGCATGCTCAGCATGAAGAACATAATCAATGTAAATACCGTAATCCTCCTCATAACTCCTCCTTGTTACGTTTTTCTTTATATATATTTATATATTCATATATACAATCATGCATAATAAAACACGTTTGTTCATTGTCAAGTAAAAATAGTCAACCTTGATATTGTTTCCGTCTCAGAATACTCGGGACATAGAAGACAATTCCTGCCAGTGCCAGAACAGCGCCGGAAATAAATAGCGATCTACTACAGTCTCTGCGGATAATCAGCCTGGCCTGGGATTTTTCAAGATCCTTGTCAAACAAGGATAAATGAAAGCTAAGCCCGTGAGCAAAGGCCGGTTTCAGGGTTGCAGGACGCAAGGGTTTCCATTGCGAGGTTTTATCATGAACGCTTAATTCGGCCATCATACCCATGCGGGCTGTCCGGGCTCCGATTTGCTGTGTATATTTTTCGATTTTCGCCGGCACAATGGTCAGGCCGGCCCAGGCAACCTCTTTCGTTACTCCTGGCTGAATAATAACACTCTGGCTGGCACCGCTTATTTCACTGATTCCATGGGCCGAGAGTATAACCAGAAATGCGAGGTGCAGCAGGATGCTGCCGGCCTTTCTACCGACCTGGCCACGCCGGATACTGGCCCAGGTACACAGCAGGGTATTAAGGGCCAGCAGGGCCAGGATAATGAAAACAGCACCAATCCACCAGTAGATCTGCGGCTGAGAGCCGAATTCTTCGATCCATTGGATAAACGACATGAAATTGAGCTTTTTCAGCTCTGCTTCATATACGATGGATACAATGGATCCCACGAACAGGGACAGGGAGGCCAGGCAGAGCAGCCAGATTGCAAGGTGCGTGCTGTAAAACAATTTCCAGATACGCTTCATGATGGATGCCCAATGGCAGCCAAGAGCAATGGTGCCAGTTGATGGTGATAGATCACCAGCAGCATGGGTAGTGCCCCGAGCGATGCAATAATTGCCGCTGTTTTAGGCCGCATGCCCACCAGGTGCGAATGTATCAGAGCGGCATACAAACACCAGACAGAAGCACTGGCCAGATGGCGGTTGCTCCAGGAAAAGGGATACGACCATCCCGAGTAGGCCCACAGGGCACCCAATATCTGGCTGATGCTGAATAGAACAAAGGCCACGAGGATATAGCGGTCTGTGAGAGTATTTTTGTGGCCCTTATGGAGTAGTAATGCGCCCAGCGAAAGACCGGCAGAGGCGAAAATCAATCCGGCGCTGAGCGTTTCGATCAGGAAAAAGGTCGGGGCTACCCAGATGTTAATTTTAGCAGAGGGTAAGCCGGGCTCTGAGGGGGAGAGGATGACGAACAGGGATGTTAATACCAGAGGGGCCAGGACAAACACGCCGTCTAATTTTGCCCTCCTCGTAACGTGGTATAAGGCAATTCCTGCCAACACGGCAGGCAAAACGTAAATTTCATCTTCAGCTACCAGGGCGAGGTAGAAGTGCGAGTCAATGAATCCCCGCATGGCAAGGGCCAGCACGTTGGCGATAAGCCCACAAACGATTAACACTACCACTACCCTAAATCGCTTTAACAGCCAGCAAAGAAGCGAGGTACAGTAGAGAAGAGTACTCAGTATCTGTATGTGTGCGAATTCCACGATGTCGCTCTCAATTCAGCCTGTTTTTATAATATGTTATATCAAACATAATATTCAGGCAAATACAAGTGTTTTTTGACCGGGAAGCAGGTTTATTGTTTTCAGCAGGTGTAGACTTTTGGGACAGATGGTTTATTCTAATGAATATCTTTGCGTCGGGAGGTGAAAAAATGAAAAGGATCGCGATTTTGGTAGAAGATTTATATGAGGATCTGGAACTGCATTATCCTTTGCTCCGTCTGCAAGAGGCGGGATTCGAAACCGTTCTGGTTGGCACCGAGAAAAGGGTAGAATATACGGGCAAGCACGGCTACCCGGCCATGAGCGACCTCGCATCGGATGAAGTCAACGCGGAAGACTATGTTGCGGTGATCATACCGGGAGGCTATTCCCCTGACAGGATGCGCAGGTGTCTGGCGACCCTTGATTTTGTCAGGCACATGGATGAGCAAGGCAAGGTCATAGCCGCTATCTGCCACGGTCCCTGGGTGATGGCCAGCGCCTGTAACATCAATGACAAGAAGCTGACATCCTTTTTTTCTATCAAGGATGACCTTGTAAATGCAGGTGCCCACTATGTGGATGCCGAAGTCGTGGTTTCGGGAAATCTGATCACATCACGAACCCCCGATGATCTGATCGCATTTACCACGGCGATCATCAAGGCTCTCTCATAGAGAAACGCTCGAACTAAAGGAGGTTTTTTTCAAATGCAGGGAATCGGAGAAATGTTTCAGCAGGAGACCAAGTATGATCGCCGGCGTATGCCTGGGGGCTATCTGGACTTAAAGAGCAAGCCTGAGATATACAAAACCTATCCTGAGGCGCGCCAGATCAAACTTTCCCATGAAGACGATCTCGGCAAGCTGAGCGTCAAAGAAGCATTACAACAGCGCAAAAGCATCCGGGACTTTGCCCGTGAATTGAGCGTATCCCGGCAGCACCTTTCATTCCTGTTGTGGGCAGCGGGGGGAATCCAGCGCAAGGAGATGGGGTTTGAATTCAGGACAGTGCCTTCAGCCGGAGCCCTGTACCCGATCGAGACCTATCTTGTGGTCAATAATGTGGCTGATCTTGCAAGCGGAGTTTATCACTACAATATTCGACAGCACGTGCTGGAGGAATTGATTCTCGGAGACTATGCGGGGCAAACAGCGCGTGCAGCCCTTGACCAGGGAATATGTGCCGAGGCCGGCGTTGTTTTTATCTGGACAGCCGTATTTTTCCGCTCCATGTGGAAGTATAAACAGCGGGCCTACCGCTATATTTACCTCGATGCCGGCCATATGGCCCAGAATCTGGCCCTGGCTTCAACAAGCCTGGGCCTGGGATGCTGTCATATTGGGGCGCTCTTTGATGAAGAGGTAAACCGCATTGTCGGTGTGGATGGAATCGAAGAGAGTGTAGTCTACATGAGTGTGGCGGGGCATCCGGGGATTATTACCTAGATGAAGGGAGGATATTTGTGCAAGCTTGTTTCGTTTATATGACCGCCGGAAGCGTCGAGGAAGCCAGGGAGATCGGAAGAGCTCTGCTAGAGGCAAGGCTCGCCTCATGCATCAATATTATTGACTCCATGCAGTCGCTTTACTGGTGGGAGGAACAGGTCCGGGAGGACAGGGAAGTAGTCTTTATCGCTAAAACGGTATCGAGCCTGGTCCCCGATCTGGTCGAGCTGGTGAAGTCCAGGCACAGCTATGAGTGCCCCTGTGTTGTTTCACTGCCGATCACCGGCGGCAATCAGGATTTTCTGGACTGGATTATCCAACAAACTCAATCATAAAGAAGGTATTGTTGTATTGTCGGTATAATCCGGCTGTGGTATGCTCCACTTACTGTATAGCAATATTTTATTGCTCGTTTGTGTAATCTTTGTTTTCCTGATGCCGGAAGGCACAGTTACGACACATGGAGATTGAAACGATGAGTGAATCTGGCAGGGTATGGTATAAGCTGCGCGGAGCATTGATTGCTCCCGTATATGTTTTTTCCATGGTTTTCTTTGGGTATGAACAGGAGGGCTGGTTTATCTATCTATTGGGCGGGATTCTTTTTGCTGCCGGATGGATCATGCGGGTATGGTCGCAGATGCATCTGCA
>JAFGIF010000056.1 GCA_016929755.1 Deltaproteobacteria bacterium
GCATATTGAGAATCAGTCTGCTCAATGGTTTCAAGACCGATGGTCAGCTGTCTGCCGTGAGAAGTATGTGCATAATATCCTTTAATCGATGCCTGGGTCGTGTCAATCCATTCAGCAGGAATCTGTGTGAGATCGGTGCACAAATGATCTGTAATTATCGGCTCCGCAAAGGAGTTTGAAGAAATAACGAGAAAAATAAGGACAGAAATTATTAAAAATATATTTCTCATGCCCAGTGACCTCCTGAAAATAATTTCCATGATGATAATAATAATTGAGAGTTGTAAAAATGTTAGGCATGCAAAAATTATGCAAGGTATAGTAGATTCATAACTTGCTGATTTAATTAATATCAATATCAGCTATATGACATACAAAATAAAATATTTCCTCAAAAATGTAATTAAAATACCAATCAATCCCCGGAGATTCATTTTCGATCGGGACCAAGATCTTGGGATGAAAAAGACTTGGTGAGTATAACCACGCTCAGAAGGCCGTTAGTCAAGAAAGGTCGATCGATGAGACGGAAGTTTAAAATTCAAGATGTTCAGTAACCAGGCAATAGAACAAAGGTGCTGGAGCACTTAGGCAGGAGAAGGATGCAAGAGCATACGATATTGCAGACAGCAGACTTAAAAGAAAGATTTGGATGCTGTGCCTGTCGGAAACTTGAAAGAATGAATGCACAAATAGCGGTTTTTAAGGAAAATCTAAATCCACGGTTTTGCCCTTGACACGCTTATCTCTACACACTAATGCATACATCAGTTCTGAAATAAGGAAATATCTGAATTGAATAATACTTAATGAATGATACCTCTGGTTACCCTTCAATAAGATAATAATTCATTGATGATAATTTATTTTCAGAAATAAACAAGTCAGGCCGAGTAAGTTAGTTCGAGAACCTGGGTAAAAGGTAGTATGAAAATGGAAGCAGCTCATGATTACGATTATATAGAAGCAATTGAAAAATATCATGAAAAAGAGGTGGCGAGGCGTCGTACCTTCGGTATTATCAGTCATCCTGATGCGGGCAAGACCACGCTGACTGAGAAGCTGCTGCTTTTCGGCGGTGCAATTCAGCTCGCCGGGACAGTCAAGGCACGCAAGGCAGCCCGCTATGCCACCAGCGACTGGATGAAGATCGAGCAGGAGCGCGGTATTTCCGTGACTACTTCGGTGATGAAGTTTACCTATCAGGGCTATGAGATCAACCTGCTCGACACCCCCGGACATCAGGACTTTTCCGAGGACACTTACCGGGTGCTTACCGCGGTAGATTCGGCCCTCATGGTGATCGACAGTGCCAAGGGTGTGGAACCCCAGACCGAGAAACTCATGGAGGTGTGCCGAATGCGCAACACGCCTGTCATGACCTTCATTAATAAACTCGACCGGCAGGGGCTTTCGCCTTTGGATCTGTTGAGTGATATCGAAGACAAACTACAGATCGAATGCGTTCCCTTGAGCTGGCCCATCGGCATGGGCAACGATTTCAAGGGAGTTTACAATCTCTACCGCAAAGAGCTTCACCTCTTCAAATCCGGTAAGGCCGTCAAAGAGCTTGATGGAGTAGTAATCACCGATCTGAATGACACTGTCCTGGATGAGCTTGTTGGAAGCCGGGCAGAGCAACTGCGCGAGGATGTGGAGCTCATTGAAGGATTGTTGCCCAGCTTTGACAGGCAGGATTATCTGAAAGGGAACCAGACCCCGATATTTTTCGGCAGTGCCATCAATAATTTCGGGGTGAAAGAACTGCTTGACACCTTCGTGGAGATGGCGCCGTGCCCCGGTCCCCGGCCTTCGGCCAGCCGGGAGATATCACCCTATGAGCGGGCCTTTTCCGGCTTTACATTCAAGATTCAGGCGAATATGGACCCGGCCCACCGTGACCGTATCGCCTTTTTTAGGATTTGTTCCGGTAAGTTCACAAGGGGCATGAAGGTAATGCACCACCGGATCGGCAAAGAGGTGATTCTTTCAAATGCGACCATATTCATGGCCCAGGATCGGAAAAATATTGATGAAGCCTATCCCGGGGATATTATCGGCATCCATAATCACGGTACCATCAGTATCGGAGATACCTTCACCGACAAGGAGGAGTTGAAGTTTATCGGGATCCCCTACTTTGCGCCGGAGCACTTCCGGCGGGTAATTCTGAAGAACCCCATCAAGTTTAAACAACTGCAAAAGGGTCTTATCCAGTTGAGCGAGGAAGGCGCGGTACAGGTCTTCAGGCCGCTGATCGGCAACAGCTATATCCTGGGTGCTGTCGGGGTTTTGCAGTTTGAAGTAGTTATGGAGCGTTTGCGGGCCGAATATGGGGCCGAGGCAGTCTACGAGCCGGTGAATTATGCCACGGCACGCTGGGTTCAAAGCGAAGACAAAAAACTTCTCAGGGAGTTTGAAAAGAGCTACCAGAACAACCTCGCCCGGGATGCCGAGGGGTTTCTTACCTATCTGGCACCGAATGCATGGCGCCTTAATAACGCCATGGAAGAGTGGCCCGGAATCAAATTTCTCAAGACTCGCGAGCATAATTGATAGATTCCTTCAATGCTGAGGTCAAAGAGTGAGAAGCGAAAATATTTATGCTTTCAGGATTTCCTGATCGATTTGAATTTTGAACCTTATATTTGTTGTTTATCCGTGAAGAAAATCTTAGTATGTCCTCACTGGCCGATAAGTAATCAAGACCTGAAAGTGGAGGAAATGCATGCACAGAGTTGCTGACTTTGAGCACCTTAACCCCGAGGTGCTGCTTGATGTGGTAGAGGATGCCACCAGTATCCCCATGACCGGACTGACAATGCCTCTGCCCAGCTACATCAACCGGGTTTACGAGCTTCAGACCAAAGCCGGCGATCGCCTTATCGCAAAGTTCTACCGCCCGGGACGCTGGAGCAGGGAGGCCATTGAGGACGAGCACCGGTTTCTGGCAGACTGTGCGGATGCAGAAATTCCGGTCGTATGCCCTCTGCGGCTTGATGGCGGGGGCACCCTGGGACAGACTGATGGAATCTTTTTTGCGCTCTTTCCCAAGAGATCGGGCCGGGAATTTGAACAGAATATAGCCGAGGATTGGAAGAGGGTGGGCAGCCTTATTGGACGTATACACCTTGCCGGCGAAAAACGCACTGCGCAGGACCGTATAACCCTGCATCCATTAAAATCAACCCGGGACGACCTGCATTTCATCAATAAGGGCGGATTTGTAACTGCGGAGCACAGACGTGCCTTTGAAGATCTCACCGGGCTTATCGTGGAGAACATAACCGGGCTGTTTGATGCTGCCGAGATGATCCGGATTCATGGCGACTGTCACCGGGGCAATCTCCTTGCCCGGCCCGGCGAGGGGCTCATGGTGATCGATTTTGACGACATGATGGTAGGGCCCCCTGTTCACGACCTCTGGCTGCTGCTGCCCGACCATGCCGGCCGCTCGCGCAGAGAGATCGATCTGTTGCTGGAGGGTTATGATCAGTTTCGTGAATTCGATTACGCCTCGCTCAAGCTTATCGAGCCTCTTCGGTTTATGCGAATCATTTATTACCTCGCCTGGTTGGCCAGACAGGTGGACGATTATGATTTCAGCGTCAGTCACCCGGACTGGGGCGGCGAGATTTTCTGGGAACGGGAAATCTCAGATCTCAAGCACCAGTTTCAGGTTATCATGGAGCACAAGGTTGCCTGGGAAGAGGGGCGGTTTTTTGGTGGATAAGGCACAAGGCGGGCAAGCTGTTTCGATGTCCAGCTTTGAAGAGATCCGCCTCGAAATGAATTGATTTGCCGGCAGTATGCTGATAATCTATCTTTGTTTTACATGCAATAAAACCCAACAGACAAGACCCGGACATGCTTAAATGTAAATAAGGGCTGAGCCTGAATACAAGGAGTTTTGCATCATGAGATACAAGGGAAAAATATTCAGGCCTTTCAGCGAAGCAAACAGCTATCTCCTGCAGTGTACTATAGGCTGCTCACACAACCAGTGTACGTTTTGCGGTATGTACAAGGACAAGCAGTATCAAATACGCGGCCTTGATGAAATTAAAACCGATATTCGCATGGCGAAAGACTATTATGGTGATATAGAGAAGGTGTTCCTCTGTGACGGAGATGCCATAGCAATTCAAACTGATATCCTTCTGGAGATATTACATGAATTATACTCTACATTTCCATCACTGCGGCATGTGGGGACATATGTCGGGCCTATGAGTACGCTTAAAAAGGATATGTCGGAGCTTAAACAACTGCGTGCTGCCGGGCTTGGCAAGGCATATCTCGGTGTGGAAACCGGCGATGAGCGCCTGTTGAAAGAGGTCAGAAAAGGAGTAACAGCGAATGAGATGCTGCAGGCCGGCAAGAATTTGGTGGAGTCAGGTATCAACCTGTCAATCATGGTCCTGTTAGGCCTTGCCGGAAAAGGACCCCGCTCGTATGAACACGCCATGGCCACCGCTGAGATAACCAATGAGATGAAACCACGCTATCTGGCAGCCCTTACAGTCACACCGATTCCCCAAACTGTCTTATACCGTAAAGTCAGGCGCGGAGAATTTGAAGTAATGGACGCCTTCGAGACACTCGAGGAAATGAAGGTGCTCTTCGAACATATCAGCATTGATAATCTGAAATTTGTGGGGGTGCATGCATCCAATTACCTGCCCATAAACGGAACTCTGCAGAAGGATAAAGGCCGGATGCTCGAGACAATAAACAATGTTCTGGAAAACAGGGATACCGGCAAGCTGCGGGATGAAAACACGCGGGGTCTGTAGTATCAAGGTTTATTCCAATTTTCCAAATGGAATAGTAAGCTCGTATGCTACACCGGCAAGACGCGCATTTACATGAAGCCCTCCTTTTTCAAAGACCTTCATCATGGACTTGTTCGATACCAGCACGTCTGCGGTGAACCCGCGCAGGCCTCTCTCCTTTGCAAGCCTGATAAGCATCTGGTATAGGTGTTGCGCAATGCCGCGGCCCTGATATTTTTCATCAACAACAAAAGCAACATCCCCATAGGGTTGCTTGATGTCCTTGACGAAGCGTGCCTCTGCGATGATGTGTTCCTGCTCGGGTGGCCCAATGAGCGCCACGATGGAGATGGTTCTGTTGCAGTCAACATTAACATACTGCTGCATCTTTGCGTGCGGCATTATCTTGATGGGGCTGAAGTAACGGTAGTACACGTTTTCATCTGAAAACCGGTAGAACAATCGGCGCATTTCCTCCTCGTCCGAGGGCCTGATGTGTCTGAACTTTACTTCGGTCCCACCCCGGAAGGTTTGCTTCTCAGATATTTCAGCAGGGTAGAGGAACGCACATTCCGGCAGGTAGATCTGGTCTTGGTAGATGATATTCTTTTCTTTTGCCTGTAAAACGAGATTTTGCCTGTCCTCCGGATGGGCAATATCGATAAGGGCCTGGGCTCGTTCGCGTACGGTCCGGCCTTTCATGTTGGCAGCACCATACTCTGTTACCACCATGTCTACGGATTCCCTCAGGCTGAACAGATTGGGGAATTCTTCAACGCTCAACAGGATATTGGCTTGTCCTTTCAGGTTTCTGCTTGGCAGAGCAAAGATGGTGCAGCCTCCGCGTGATAGTTCTGCTCCGTTGATAAAATCAGCAGCTTCACCCGGCGTGGATGCAACAGCTCCCTTTCCGATATGCATTGCTATTGTGCCTGAAATATCTACCTTGCGGGCCGGTATTACAGCTATGAAACGCGGATTTCTACCGATCTGAATCGGGCTGAAAACCGTATCGATTCCCTGAAACTCAATCATTGGATTGCGGTCAAGCCAGCTCATCAGCTCTTTTGTGCCGAATGCATACGATGTGAGTGATTTTCCCCGGTAGACCGGCTTATTGCGATTAGTGACAGCGCCGCTCTTGACCAGTTCCATGAGAGAGTCTGTGAAAAACGGGGTATGAATTCCCAGGTTGCGTTTGTGAACCAGGTGCCGTCCCAAGGCTTCATAAATCGGACCAACCGAAAAACACAGGCAGCTTCCGTCTTCAATGACCGAGGCAACATTGGCTGCAACCTGGTCAAAAACTTCATCCACCGGCCAGCGTTCAAAGTACAGCGGCTCATTATCCGATTTAACAAAAAAATCGAAATCGCTGACATGGATAAATGTGTCTCCAAAGGTTCGGGGAACCTGTGTGTTGATTTCTCCGACCACAAATCTGGCCTGATCAATGGCCTGCCTGGCTACATCCACTGCCACTCCGAGACCGCAGTAGCCAGCCTCATTCGGAGGTGTTATCTGGATAAAAACCGCGTCTATAGGCAGTTGCCGGGACTCAATGAGTTCCGGAATCCTGGCAAAACGGCTCGGTATAAGATCAACCAGGCCCTCGCTTATGGCCTCGCTTGCAACCCAGCCGGAGAAGAAGGTTTTAAGCCTGTATTTCTGGCTATGGAGTTCTTTCATGGTAATAAGTTCACCCAGGCTGACGATCTGGATAAGCTCAAGATCCCGGAGGTTCGGGTGTTCCTCGCTCATGATATGCCTGATAAGGGTGAGCGGCTCTGCTACACCGGTGCCGAGAAAGATTTTCATACCCGGCTCTATGCGGTCAATTACTTCAGCGGGAGATACAATTTTGTCTTCCCAGTCCATAAAAGCTCCATCTGAAAAGATTCATTAATATTTTATAACAATCGAGAAAACTATACCTGCAAGAGCTCTTTTTGAAAAGAGGGTATTTAAATCAATGCTGTACGGGAAGTTAGGCAGGGAGTGAAACAATTCAGAATTGAGAATTATGAATTAAGAATTACAAAAGAAATGAACAGTGAACAGTTCAGGACATAGGTAACAGTTTTTTGCTCAGGATTTTAGGCAGAAGGGTTTAATGCAATTAAGAATTGAAAATTGTGAATTAAAAATTGAGAAACAGGCCAAGGGCTAAAGGCAAATGGAAAGACAATTGAAAGATAGCGTTAAAGGGCGAAATGCCGGGAGGGCCGGTTTTATTGCCAATTCATTCAAGTTATTACAAACGGAAATACAATCAAAGATTTATCATTGACAAAAAGCATGGTTTTTTCACTGATTCGATTGTAATAAACATATGTGATAAGATGAAGCGAGAAAATCGTATATGGTTTTCCATGGGTGAAATATTATTTAATGATGGAGGACTTTTTGGAAAGAGACCATGCATGAGTTCATGATCATACCTGTTACACTCATTATCCTGGTTTCGGTCGTTTGCCAGTGGATTTCCTGGAGGATAAAACAGCCGGCTATAATATTCCTTTTGCTGGCCGGAATCATTGCGGGACCGGTGACAGGCAGGCTCGACCCGGATGTGCTGTTCGGAGATTTTCTGCCCTCGTTCATATCTCTGTCTGTCGCAGTGATTCTTTTTGAGGGAAGTCTCACACTCAGATTTCATGATATCGCCGGTTTGGAACGCGTAGTCAGAAACATGGTCTCAATCGGGATGGGGATCACCTGGATTATCACCAGTATTACAACACACATTGTTCTGGGTTTTTCATGGGAGATATCATTTCTATTCGGTGCGGTTATGGTTGTTACCGGACCCACCGTGATTGTTCCCATATTAAGGACTGTCCGGCCGGTTGCGTCTGTAGCCAATATTCTGCGCTGGGAGGGCATTATAATTGATCCATTGGGAGCCGTGCTGGCGGTATTGGTTTTCGGATTCATCATTGCCGGCGGGGGCAAGGCAGCCTGGGGTCAGGTCATCGTCTCTTTTGGCAGCATTCTGCTGGTCGGAGCTATTCTGGGATCTGCGGGAGGGTTCCTGACTGGGATCGTACTCAGGCGTCACTGGCTGCCGCTCTACTTGCACAATGTTGCCGTTCTGGCGTTTGTTCTGGGATTGTTTGCACTTTCAAATTATCTGAGGATTGAATCCGGGCTAATTACCGTAACAGTCATGGGAATATGGCTGACAAATATGAGAAATATCAATGTGGAAGACATTATTGATTTTAAGGAGAGCCTCAGTATCCTGTTGATCTCCGTACTTTTTATTGTGCTCGCAGCCAGAATTGAATTTTCAGAAATTATGCAGCTGGGCTGGGCTACCATACTTATATACATTTCCGTACAGTTCATATCCAGGCCTCTGGATGTTTTGATTTCCTCATATGGATCAGCGCTTTCATGGAGAGAGAAGGCTCTGATAGCCTGGATAGCTCCCCGGGGTATTGTTGCGGCGGCCATAACCGCTCTGTTTGCCCTCAGGCTCGAAATCGCCGGGCATCATGAGGCCAGTTTTTTGGTTCCCCTGGTTTTTTTGATAATCATTGCCACGGTTGTACCCCAGAGCATAACTGCCAGGCCGTTTGCACGATTACTGGGGGTTGCCGAGCCGGAACCAAGGGGCTTTCTTATTATCGGTGCAAACATCCTGGCCCGCCGGATCTCAAAAAGCCTGGAACAAAACGGATTCAGAACCCTGCTGATCGATCAATACTGGAACGATATTATCAAGGCCAGGATGGAAGGTCTTTCGACATATTATGGCAATCCCATTTCTGAGCATGCAGAAAGGCATCTGGATCTGGTGGGTATAGGGCGAATGCTTGCTCTTACCCCGGATGCTGATTTCAATGTGCTCTCCAACATACATTATCGTATGGAGTTCGGTCCCGGAGAAGTTTTCTGCATCCAGACCAGACCCATCAGCATTGCATCGGACAAGTATCGGCCTTCAGTGAGACACAGAGGAAATCCTCTTTTCAGAGAAGATGTGACCTATGACATTCTGACAAACATGCTTGAAAAGGGTGCAGAAATTCGAACCACCAAGCTAACCGAAAACTTTGATTATGCCGACTACCAGAGGCGATATGCAGGCAGGGTCATCCCCTTGTTCGTAATTGACAAAGGATACAACCTGCGCGTCTTTACTGCATTCAATGAGATTATGCCTAAACCGGGGTGGTCGGTAATCGGCATAGTGCCTGCTGAAATTGGTCAAAAAAACAAGGATCAGCAGGAAGGTAAAAAATGAGAGTAATAACCGTTTCCTATGTTTTAACCTGGCACACACATTATTTGCCATGATCAGACAACTGCTGATAACTGACTACCTGCAAAGCCAAGTGAAAAAAATATTACAATTAGCTGCTGGCAAAACAATGACAAAGAAAACAACTGGCTTTAATGTTTGGCCGGTTCATGTTTTCAGCTTGACTTGTAAAGTCGGCCTTCGTAGAGTCGCTTCAAATTTGAGGCGCAAAAAAAATGGCTAAGACAAAGAAGAAAATATATGCCGTGGCAACAGGCCGCAAGCCCGGTATCTATACTGAGTGGTTCGGATCTCAAGGTGCCGAAGTTCAGATCCGCGGCTTTGCCGGAGCAAAGTACAAGGGCTTCGCTACACGTGCCGAGGCTGAAAATTGGCTGGTGAACCCCAGTGCTGTTTTCAAATCAAAAAAGCCTGGAGAGGAAGCCATTGCTGAAACGCCAGATGAGACGGAAGGATATATCGTGATCTACACCGATGGCTCCAGTATCAACAATCCCGGGCCCGGCGGATACGGAGTTGTCATAATACACGGAGAAGAGCGCAAGGAGATTTCGGGCGGCTTTCGCAAGACCACCAACAACCGCATGGAACTGATGGGCGCTATTGTGGGCTTAAAACAGTTTGAAAAACCTGCCAGGATTATTCTGCACACCGATTCTCTCTATGTTGTCAACGGTATCATGAAGGGCTGGGCAGAAAAATGGCGTAAAAATGACTGGATGCGCAGCGGCAGACAACCGGCTGAAAACTGTGACTTGTGGCAGCAGCTTCTGGAACTGACCGAAAAGCATGAGGTAATCTTTAAATGGGTTAAGGGTCATGCCGGTCATATTGAGAACGAACGCTGTGACGAACTTGCCAGAACAGTGTCTGCAATGGATGGCCTCGGGCCGGATATAAACTACGAACAAGGGCGTACCACGGTTGTCCAGCCTTTATTTTAACTCAACGCTCAGGTATTGGGTATGTCCAGCCCTGGTTCAGGGCAGACTCAGGAGAAGCCTCTCAATGAATTTGCAGGGTGATATATAGCGCGACATTATGGCACAGATATCGATCAATAATATTTCTATCAGCTTCGGAGGTCCGAGAGTGCTGGATGGTGCCACGCTCAGAATTGATCCTGGTGAAAGAATCGGCCTGCTGGGCCGCAACGGTTCGGGCAAGTCTACCCTCATGAAGATGATGAATGGCGATATCGTACCCGATGAAGGCGATATCATTAAAAACGGCGATGTCAAAATCGACATGCTTCCCCAGGATGTCCCCGATGATCTGCCGGGAACGGTCTATGACGTAGTGGCCTCAGGAGGTCAGGAGTTTATTGACCGATTGCAGGAATATCACGAACTCACGCTGAGAATTGCCCGGCAAGGCGAGGACAACCTAATAAAAAAGCTCGAAAATTCTCAGCACAAGCTGGAGACATCAGGGGCCTGGCATTACCACCAGAGGGTAGGGATGGTAATCAAAATGACCGGACTCGATGAAAATGCCCTGTTCAAGAACATGTCTGCGGGGTTGAAGCGTCGGGTTTTTCTGGCCAGGGCCCTGGTGAACGAGCCGGATATACTGCTGTTGGACGAGCCCACCAACCATCTGGATATCAACTCTATCCTCTGGCTTGAGGATTTCCTGTTGAAATATGAGCACACCATCATGTTCGTGACTCATGACCGGGCTTTCTTGAGAAAACTTTCCACGCGCATCGTGGAGGTCGATCGGGGCCGGCTTATATCATTTGGCTGCGATTACAGATCTTACCTCGAGCGCAGACAGGCCCTGCTGGAAACCCAGGAAAAGCACGCGATGGATTTCGACAAGAAACTTGTCAGAGAAGAGAACTGGATAAGGCAGGGTGTCAAAGCCCGCCGTACCAGGAATGAGGGCAGGGTGCGGGCGTTGATAAAGATGCGTCAAGAGCGGGCCAGGCGAAGGGAGACACAAGGCAGCGCCCGGCTCATGATTCAGGAAGCCGAAAGAAGCGGCCGGCTGGTAGTCGACGCCGATAAAATCAGCTTTGCCTATGGTGATACAAAAATTATTGATAATTTTTCCACTACCATTATGCGTGCTGACAGGGTGGGCATCATCGGGCCCAACGGCTGCGGCAAGACAACGTTGCTCAAAGTACTGCTGGGAGAACTTGCACCGCAAAAGGGCCATCTCCGCCTGGGCACCAGGATCAGGATCGCCTACTTTGATCAGCTCAGGGCCCAGCTCGATGAAAGTCTGAACCTCAAGGAGAACATTGCCGGCAAAGGCGACAAAGTTTTTGTGGGCTCTGTTCCACGGCATATCGTCGGATACCTTAAGGATTTTCTCTTTTCCCGCGAGCAGATCATGGCGCCTGTCAGGAGCCTTTCGGGTGGAGAAAGAAATCGTCTGCTATTGGCCAAACTTTTCTCTACCCCGTCCAACGTGATGGTCCTGGACGAGCCCACCAACGATCTCGACGCCGAAACCCTGGAATTATTCGAAGAGCGCTTGATGGAATACATCGGGACAGTCCTCATGGTAAGCCATGACCGGGCTTTCCTCAATAATGTGGTCACCTCCACGATTGTATTTGAAGAGCAGCTTGGCCTGCAGGAATATGTCGGAGGTTATGATGACTGGCTCTCTCAGCGAAAGGTGAAGGCTGAAGCGTCAAATTCAGCTCATAAGGAAGGCAAACCGAAAAATGCAAAGCAGCCTAAGGAAAAGAGCAAACTCTCCTATAAGGAGTCTCGCGAGCTTGATGAGCTGCCCAGGAGAATCGACGAAATGGAAGAGGAAAAGCGAATCCTGATCGCAACCCTGAATGCACCGGAGTTTTATGTAAAAAACGATGCCAGAACAATGAAGGCGACAAATGAAAAGCTGGAAGCCCTGGAGAGAGAGTTGGATAAAACATATGGGCGTTGGAATGAACTCGAAGATCTGGCAGCTAAATTCAAATGACGACGAACAATATACAAAGCCGGGGTGGAAGTTTACATCCGGGCGGGAATGCACTAAAAGTGGCAACAAGGTGAGAGCATGTACAGCTATGAGATGACGAACCGCTATTTTGCCCAGATTGCAGACGGCATGGAAGAACTGGGTAGAGATGAGCTGTCTGCGCTGGGGGCACAAGATGTCAAAGAGGCCTTCAGGGGCTTGTATTTCAGCGCAGACAAACAGACCCTTTATCGCATAAATTATCTGACCAGGCTCTGCACCAGGGTATTGGCTCCGCTGATCACCTTTGATTGCCACAGCACAAAGTACCTCTACAAGACCGCAAGCTCGATTGACTGGCCAGCGCTCTTTGATCTCAATCAGACGTTTTGCATCTCGGCCAACGTAGCCAACAGCAAGATCACTCATTCGCAATACGCGGGTTTATGCCTGAAGGATGCCATTGTCGATTGTTTCAGAGATCGATTTGGCAAGAGGCCGGATGTGCAGCGGATTGAGCCGGATATTCAATTTAATCTGCACATAAACAATAATCTGGCGACCATCTATTTCGACACCTCGGGTGGCTCGCTGCACCGTCGAGGATACCGTAGACAAGCCATGGAAGCCCCTATGCAGGAAAGCCTAGCCGCTGCAATTATCCGGCTAACTCTCTGGGACGGGCAGAATCCGCTGTATGACCCGATGTGCGGCTCCGGCACGCTTTTGTGCGAGGCCGCAATGCTCTACTGCCGTATCCCGGCCGGATATCTGCGCCGGAATTACGGGTTCACCCATCTGCCAGATTTTGAACTTAATCTATGGCAATCAGTAAAACGTGAAGCGGACGCGCATATGCGTAATCTCCCGCCAGGGCTGATCGCAGGCAGCGACATCAATCCGCAGGCACTGGCAATGGCCCGGGACAATGCAGGAAATCTTCCCGGCGGCAGGGGGGTCAGGATGTCCAAAAAACGGTTTCAGGACCTCCCAGCGTTGGAAAACACTACGATTGTCTGCAATCCGCCCTATGGCAAGCGTATCGGCAGGCAGGATGACCTCGGGCTGTTAATGAAAGAGTTCGGAGATTTCTTAAAGCAGCGCTGCAAGGGCTCGCAGGCTTTTGTATATTTCGGAAAACGCGAGCTGATAAAGAGTGTCGGTTTGCGCACGACTTGGAAAAAGTCCTTAAAAAACGGTCCGCTCGACGGCCGGCTGGTGAAATACGAACTGTACTGAGAGAGCCGGTTTTTGAATCGTCAATAAAAAAAGTCTTTATGAGATTGACTTATGTAGAACGGCAGTCGCAAAAAACGGGGCGTGGTTAGAAGTAAATACTGCCGGGTCTTGCCGCAGGATCGGTCGGATTGCCGGGTGTTTTTTAAATTCTTTGTCGAGAAAATCTCTGACAGATGTGCGATTCCAACCCGAAGGATGGACAAAGCTGCAGTACAGGCTCAAGTCTCCCTCGTAGAATTCTCCTGTTTTGAGGTTTCCGGCGTCAGGACTGAAGCGAGGCAGATTGAAAATGGCCAGGTTGAGGAAATCGATCTCGGCGGCATTTTCTATAGTAAACTTCAGGGTTTTTCGGGCATCAATCTCCGATTCCGCCGGTGTGCCGAAAAGCAGGTAGACATAACTTGAGATGCCCACGCGTTTCAGTGTTTTCAGGGCACATGAGGCAATTTTGAGATCGATGCCTTTTTCCAAAGTATCCAGTACCTTCTGATCGCCGGACTCGATCCCGAGTTTCAACATGACGCAGCCCGATTTTCTCAGGTTTCGGCAAAAATCTTCGTCGGCCAGTTCGGGGGTGATACGGGCAAAGCCGTACCATGGGATTCCGAGTGGATGCTCGCACAAGTGTTTCAGAAGGGCAGGGCTCAGGGCATTGTCCAGGAAATGCACAAGGCATGGATGTGTCTGTTCTTTCAGTTTGCTAAGGTCGGATATCACCTGTGAAGTTGCAGCCGGACGGAAAAAAGAGTTTTCCGTTTTTTCCGGGCAGAAGGAGCAGCGACTCCAGTAGCAGCCCCCGGAAGCGCTGTAGGGCAGAATGTTTCCCGGGGCGAAATAGTTATCGAAAGACAAGCCGGAGTAATCCGGAGTGTAAAACAACGGCCCCTGGTCTGTTCCATGCAGTTCAAGAAGTTGTGCCTCCCCCGGGCCTGCAATCATAATATCCACCATGCCCTGCCAGGGGTTTTTCCAGCCCGGTCTGCTCATCCACGAGCTTACCAGGCCACCGCCCAGAATGATGCGCAGTCCGGGAAATGTTTTTTTCAGATAACCGATCATGGCAAAAGCGGTCAACGCCTGGCTCAGGTAATTGATTGAAAATCCGATAAACCCGGGAAGGTTCTCCTCCAGCAAGCTTGACAGACGCATACTGAAGAAGGAATAAAAAGGGCTGATCTCGGGATGCTCGGCGGCATGCAGCAGGTCACTGCTTTTCAGGGCGGAAAGCCTTGTGTCATGGTAATCCGCCAGCCCCACGCGCACTTCATGAGATCCGGATGCATACTGAAGAACTCTACCTAAGTCACGCACCGCCCGGGTGTAGCGGTCGATATTTATATAGCCGTGAGGAGAGCGCAACTCTTTGAGATTTCTGTCAAGACGGCGCAATGCGCCCTTTGTCCAGGTGTCATATGCATTGTGCGTTGTTTCCATAAGGAAGAGCAGACACTCGATATTTGCGTCCCAGACATGCACCGGGATTCCATGGTGTCTGAAGGCGCCTGCCAGACGGGCGATGCCTGCTGGTGGTTCGCACGGCCTGACAACAGGCGGATGAACCAGAATCATGCTGTATGTGCTCCTGAATGCATGAGACCCTGCATATACGAATTTGTTCCACAGCAAAAGGAAAGATTGCTCTTGCAGCATGAAATCAGAGAAGGGCGTTCTGTTCTATAATGTATTCCATCAGGGAGAAGTTTAATAATTATGTCCGACAATGCTTATAAATCAATTGGTTATAAAGTGTTCGTGAATTTATCAAACGTACCATGCCCGTTAAATATGGTTGGTGCATTTTTTGCTGGCTTTTTGTGACAGATCGGTTATAAAGCGCAACAGCTAAATCTTGATGCCACCAAGGTATCCATGACTGATCCTTTGTGTGTCTACGAGATATTCGTTTTCAGCAACAAAGGAGAATCAGTATGGAACAGTTCAGTGATCTGGGTCTTTCCCCAAACATGCTAGAGGGTCTTGCCCAAAAAGGATTTGAGCAGCCGACACCCATTCAAAGCAAAATCATTCCTTTCCTCATGAATCAGGATCGCGATGTGGTGGCTCAGGCTGCTACCGGAACCGGCAAAACAGCTGCTTTTGGGATCCCGATTATCGAACAGTTGGATGCTCCATGCGGGCAGGTGAAGGCCCTCGTTCTGGCACCGACCAGGGAGCTGGCCATGCAGGTGGCCGGTGAGATCGATTCTCTTAAAGGGAACAGGAAACTTAAGGTTACCGCGGTTTATGGAGGTCAGGCAATGGGACCTCAGCTAAAGGCATTGAAACGGGGAGTTGATATCGTGGTAGGAACACCGGGACGCCTTCTCGACCATCTCAGACGGGGCTCGCTCCGCCTGGAGGATCTTTCTTTCCTGGTGCTCGATGAGGCTGACGAGATGCTCGACATGGGTTTTATCGAGGATATCGAAGCCATCCTTGCTCATACCCCTGCCGATAGGCGAACGATGCTTTTTTCAGCAACCATACCCCGGCAGGTGCTTACCATTGCCAGGCGCTACATGGTTGATTATGAGACCATAATCGTTGAACGGAAACAAAAGGCTGAAGACTTGACCGACCAGATCTATTTCGATGTCCGTGAAAAAGATAAATTCGAGGTTTTGTGCCGCATAATTGATATGGAACCAGGATTCTACGGCCTTGTTTTCTGTCGTACCAGGGTGGACACGGCTGATCTGGCCAGCCAACTTGTTGATCGGGGCTATGAGGCCGACGGTATCCATGGTGAAATCAACCAGTTACAGCGCGAAAAGATCATGAACAATTTTCGCAAAAAATCCATAACTATTCTCGTAGCTACAGATGTGGCTGCCCGCGGAATCGATGTCAGCAATTTATCACATGTGATAAACTATGCCATGCCGCAGGATTCTGATGCCTATCTCCATCGCATAGGACGCACCGGCCGCGCCGGAAAGAAGGGTATTGCCATTACTTTTGTAACTCCCCGGGAAAAACGAGTGCTTGATATGATACGACGGACAGCGGGAAGGGGTATGCACAGGGGCCATGTTCCCGATGTAGACCAGGTCATTGCCGCCAAGCGTGTCAGGGTTAAAGAAGAAATTCAGAAGCTCATTAATGAAAATAATTCCGGTCCCTATGCCGATCTTGCAGCCGAGTTGCTCGATACCAACGATGCTCAATCCATCCTGGCGGCCTGTCTGCGCTATGCCCTGGATGACGAACTGGATACTGACAAGTACGCAAAAATCAGCACTAATGCCCCGGTGGATATAAAAAAGAATACCAGACTTTTTGTGGCACGTGGGCGTAAGCACGGAGTAACACCTCAGAATCTGGTAAAATTCATCCGGGCGCATACCGGGGTAAAACCAAAATACGTGAACAATATCGAGATTTTTGACAACTTTACATTTATTAATGTGCCAATGGCCGAGGCCACGCTCATCCAGAAAAAATTCAGCCAGAAACGGGGGCGACCATTGATCAGTAAAGCCCAGCCGGAGCAAGCCCGCCGGGCGGCAGGCTGAACGGCTGAGGGTGAAAAGGGAAAACGTATTATTTTAAAAGATTCAAGCATCTCTCACCACTTGATATCGCGCCTGATCCCTTTTTCGGTCCAGGTGTAGTATAAACGATTCTATGAAAGTGGATATTGAAGGAGTTCCAAAAGTCATTATTGAACGCAGCGTTCGCGCGCGTTATATGCGCATCACTGTAAGGCCCGGATCTGTGCGGGTCGCCGTACCCGCTGGGGTCCCACTGGAAAGGGGCAGGGCATTTGCCCTGGCGCGGGCGCAGTGGATACAAAGACATGTGGCAAAGATTGCACGCCGGGCAAAAGCCCACGAGGAACTTTTGCGCTATTTGCCGCCCATGCCGGAGAGAGACAAAGCCAGGCACAAAATTATTTCACGATGTGAAGATCTCTCTAAACAAACCGGTCTTTCATATCTGCACTTATCGATAAGAAATCAAAAAACCCGCTGGGGCAGTTGCAGCGCTCAAAATTCCATCAGTTTGAACATAAAACTTGCAAGATTGCCGCAGGAACTCCTGGACTATGTGATCCTGCACGAGCTTGTGCATACAAGGATCAAGGGGCACGGGCAGGAATTCTGGAATGAGCTGGATACGTATATCGGCGACTCAAAGAGGCTGCGCCGTAAATTAAAACAATATATACCCGAGCATCTGTAGTAAATGGTGCAGGGGTTTCATAAGGGATTTTGTAGCTGACAGCGGAGCAAAGGAAGGATACATTATATGCGGCCTTAACAATGTAGAATGAATATGTCTAATTCATTGGTAAGGGCACAAGGTTGCCGGAACGACAGGCAGTGTATAGGAGGAGTAACACATGGCAATAGAAGAAAAAACTCAGAATATGGCGGTGTTCTGCGATTTCGAAAACGTCGCTTTAGGTGTAAGAGACGCCAAATATGCCAAGTTCGATATGAACAAGATACTTGAGCGCCTGCTGCTCAAGGGCAGCATTATCGTGAAAAAGGCCTACTGCGACTGGGAACGCTATAAAGATTATAAGCCGGTGATGCATGAGTCTTCCTTTGAGTTGATCGAGATCCCCCATATCCGGCAATCCGGTAAAAATTCGGCAGACATCCGTATGGTCGTAGATGCTCTTGACCTCTGCTATACCAAATTGCATGTCGACACCTTTGTAATTATAAGCGGTGATTCAGACTTTTCACCGTTGGTCAGTAAACTCAGAGAGAATAACAAGCTCGTCATCGGTGTGGGTGTGCAGAACTCGTCATCAGATCTCCTGATTGCCAATTGCGACGAGTTCATATTTTACGATGACCTCGTGCGGGCCAGTGAGGTCAAGAGGCCCAAAGGGAGAAAACCGGCAATAAAGAGCCCCACCGGGACTACCGCAAAAGCTCAACAGACGGAAAGCGCCGAGGAGGAAAAGAAGCAGAATGCTCTTGATCTGGTCGTAGAGACAGTCGTGGCTTTGTTCGCAGAACGGGGTGAGGAAGACAAACTCTGGGGCTCGATGGTCAAACAGGCCTTGAAACGGCGCAAACCCGGTTTCAACGAGAGTTATTACGGCTTCCGGTCATTCTCCCGGCTTTTGGAGGAAGCCAGACAACGCCGCCTGCTGGAGCTCGAACTCGATGAAAAATCGGGCGGGTACATTATAAAGAACGTTATTCATGAAGAATAGTACAAAATAGAAGAGCCGGGATTCAGAATTCAGATCTCGGAATAAAAAACGATTCCATATTCTGCATTTTTTAACACGCGGCTTTTTTTCTGGCGACGCTCAACGTATGACGTTTGCCTGCGGAAAGCACGGTCTTGCGCAGCCTGATGGATTTGGGAGTCACCTCCACCATTTCGTCTTCCCGGATGAACTGTAAGGCTTTTTCCAGGGTTATGGGGATGACCGGCGCAAGCATGATGCTGTCGTCTTTTCCTGCCGCCCGCATGTTGGTGAGTTTTTTCATCTTGCAGGCATTAACGTCTATATCGTTTTCGCGGCTGTGCTCACCGATGACCATGCCCTCATAGACCTCGTTTCCCGGTGTGATAAAGAGTTTGCCCCTGGGTTCGATACTGGACAGGGCATAGGGCACGGCGCTGCCGCGTCGATCAGCGACGATAGAGCCGGTAAAACGGCTCGGAAAATCACCGCGAAATTCTTCATAGCCCAGGAGATAGGAGTTCATGATACCGGTGCCTTTGGTGTCGGTGAGGAATTCGTCGCGATAGCCGATCAGCCCCCGTGAAGGTATGCTGAATTCGACTCTCACCCGGCTGGTTCCGTAATTGATGAAGTTGAGCATGCGACCCTTGCGGATTGAAAGCTTCTGATTGACAATTCCGAGATAATCTTCATCGCAGTCGATAAAGAGGTGTTCAATGGGTTCCAGCAGCATGCCTTGACTATGCTTATAGATCACCTCGGGCCGCTTTACACACAGCTCAAAGCCCTCACGCCGCATGGTCTCGATGATGATCGCAAGCTGGAATTCTCCCCGGCCCTTGAGAATAAAAGAATCTTTCTCGGGAGCAACCTCCAACTTGATGGATACGTTGCGCAGCGTCTCTTTCCTGAGGCGCTCATAGATCCTGGTTGACTGCACAAAGGGGCCTTCTCTACCAGCCAGGGGCGAAGTATTGGCGCTGATGCGCATTGATACGGTCGGTTCGTCGACAGTTATCCGCTTCAGGGCCTTGGGAAATTCCTGGGTGCAGATGGTATCACCGATCATTACGTTTTCGATGCCGGCCAGCACCACGATGTCGCCTGGCTGGGCATACTCGACCTCACCCAGGGTGATACCCTGGTAGCTCTGCAGCTTGGTGACCTTCAGCGGCACATGTTCGCCATCGGCATTGATGCATGCCAGTGACTCATGGGAGGTTACCTCCCCGTGAAAAATTTTGCCGATGGCAAGCCGGCCCAGATAGTCGGAGTAATCAAGGTCGGACACCAGCATCTGGAAGGGTTCTTCCGGATCATGAGAAGGTGCAGGTATTGCTGCCAGGATGGTTTCAAAAAGGATATGCAGGTTTTGGGAATTTTCGTCGAGTGTTTTTGCGGCTATTCCGTCGCGACCCACAGCGTAGAGATACGGGAAATCGATCTGTTTATCGGTGGCGCCCAAGTCGATGAAAAGGTCGTAAATTTCATTGAGGATTTGTTCGGGCCGGGCGTCCTTGCGGTCGATCTTGTTGATCACCACGATCAACTTCAGGCCTGCTTCAAGGGTCTTTTTCAATACAAAGCGTGTCTGCGGCAGCGGCCCTTCGGAGGCATCCACAAGCAGGATGGCACCGTCGGCCATGGAAAGCGCACGTTCGACCTCGCCACCGAAATCGGCGTGCCCGGGGGTATCGATGATATTTATCTTGACACCGTCCCATAAGACGGAACAGTTTTTGGCTGAAATGGTGATGCCGCGCTCGCGTTCCAGTTCCATGTTGTCCATGACCCTGGTGGCGACTTCCTGTCCTTCGCGAAACACGCCGCTCTGGCGGAACATGGCATCCACAAGGGTTGTTTTTCCATGGTCGACATGGGCGATGATGGCAACGTTTCTGATGTTTTCGTTTCTCTCAAGCTGATTCATTGTAGTCCTTTCCCTGCTGTGCGAGCTCAACCCGGACAGTGCTCAGTGCCATATACTACTTGCAGGGCGGAGGCAACAGTATTCTTGAATGAATAGTTGCGGTTTACATATTTAAGACATGCATGCCGTATGGCGGTTCTACCTGATATGGTGTGCCGATGAATTTATCTGAGGATCCATGCTGTCTAGTATTTACGTTGAAGCGGCAATCTTTTCGCAGCCCGGACCGCTGAAACGACTTCTTCCTCCGGTTAGCGCTTCAACCAGGATCTGGGTGCCAATGCGTTCCCTGAGGGCCGCAACATGTGAGATCAGACCGATAATTTTGCCGTCATGCTGCAGAGAGGAGAGGGTTTCCAGGGCTGTTTCCAGGGCGTCCTCGTCCAGCGTGCCGAAACCCTCATCGAGGAACAGGGAATCGACACGGACATTGCGGCTGGCCATGCGCGACAGGCCAAGTGCCAGGGCCAGGCTGACAATGAAACTTTCACCGCCCGAAAGGTTTTTCGTGGACCTGATCTCGCCGGCCTGATAGTTGTCGATCACATTGAGTTCGAGGGGTTGGGTGTTGTCGCGCAGCAGGATATAACGGTCGTTCATTTTTTGCAGTTGTTCATTGGCGTGGGCAATCATCATCTCAAACGTGAGACCCTGGGCAAAATTGCGAAATTTCTTGCCATCGGCCGAGCCGATGAGTTCGTGCAGCCTCTCCCAGCGGGAACATTCGATTTTCTGCGCATCAATTACCTTGATCCGGGTTCTCATGCGTTCCAGCAGCCTGTTGTGCTGATCGAGTCTCTGACTGATAGCGCCGATTAATTTCTGGAGCTGTTCAAGTTGATTTGTGAATGTATCGTATTCCTCTTTCAGGTCGTCCACTGGTTTGTCAGACAGGAGTTTTTCCTGTTCCTTTTCCAATGCGTCAGACTTGTCTTTTCTCAGAGTCTGGAGTCGTGTTTCTTCGCTCTTAAGATCATCAGCCAGCCGGATGAGTTCATCCAGCCTGTCCTTGGGCAGGCAGGCTTCAATGAATTCCTTCTCACCTGCTAGACCAACAGCTTTGATCCGTTCCAGCCAGGCCGGTTCGAGTTCGGCGAGCTTATCAGCCCTGGTTTTTGCTGAAGCGGCAAGGCGCTCAATCTGTTTGATCAAATCGGTAAGGTCTGCCCGGATACGCAGGGATTCCCTGGTGGCCGATTTAAGGCGGTCTTCGGCCTGCCCAACCATTTTCGCGAAGCTCTGTTCTTCTTTATCAGGATCTTTGTCCCCGTAGCACTCCATACGGTTGTCTCTCAATTGTTTCAGCTTAGCTGTTCGCTCCTCGATCAGCCGGTTCTTACCGGCCAGACCCGCCTCGGCTTCCTTGAGCAATGCCTGTAGTTTTTCCCGTTCGCTCGTAATTCTGACGAGTTCTTTCTCGAGTTCGTCTTTTTCTTTAAGGTGCCGGTTGTATGCGTCCCGGCGTTCGGCCAGTTCCGCCTGCAGAGTATCGGTTTGTTGCGGGGCTATACCTGTATATCCGTAGGGATCGATTGCGAGCTTTGCTTCGTTGAGGGATGTGCCCAGTTCCGATTCCAGCCGTGTACATTCCTGCTGCAGCTGCAATTGTTCGCTCCGGGCTTTTTCAAGGGCATGGATGGCTGACTGGCGTGCATTTGTCTGTGTGACCAGATCGTCCTTGGCCCGGGTATGTTCATGCGCGGCCCTGCGTTCTTCTCTGTCCTTTTCCTCTGCCTCTGCGATGATATTCCGGTTGTGGACAAGAGTCTTTTCGCATGTATCGGTTTCAGCCCGGATAAGGTCCAGCCATAAGTCCTTTTCAGCGCAAAGGTTGAGCTGTTCGAAAAGCATAGCACGAGTTTGCTCGTCGTGTTTCAGCTGCGCTTGATATTCAGCAGTATTTCTTTCGATCTGTTCCAATTCTTTTGTGGTACCGGCCTGTTCGGCTTCAATTGCTGAAATCCTTCTTTCGATTGCTTTGAGCTCGGTCCTGGACTGCTCCAGTTCGAGTTTGGCTGTATCAGGCTGCGGCACATTGCCAGCAGCATACGGGTGTTCTGTCGAACCGCACAGCGGACATGGCCGACCGTCTATTAGACGCTCTCGCTCCTGTTCGAGATCGCGCACCCGGTTGATAAGGGCGAGGTTTTCTTCCAGCCGGTTTAGCGCTTTCTCGTGCAGAATGCTCTGCCGGCCCAACTCTTCCAGCTGCCCGGCAAATTTATGCTGTTTAATCTCAAGAGACTGACGGATGTTTTTCAATTCATCGCGTTTGCTGCTTGCCGTATGAATGCGTTCAATGGCCTCTTGCAGGTTTGACAATTGTCGCTGTCTATCGGCCAGGTATTCCGTATCTTTGCGCCATTCGGACAGGTCGCGCTTTTGCAGCAATTTTTCCAGATAAATGCGAATAGTATCAAGCCGGGTTTGTGACGCCACGAATGATTCCTGCGCTATCTGCAAAGCGGCATCATTTTTTTGAAGCTCTTTGGCAGCTTCATCGATAAGAACGGCCTTATTTTGCAGGCCTGTTTGTTTGACGCGCAATTTTGTATTTAAATCCGAGATGGCTTTACACTGCTGGCTGATCCCGGCCAGGTTTTCCGACAGGGTCGCATCTTGCCGGTGTTCGATAAGGAAGTCCTTAGTTTCTTGTAGTGAACCGGCCATCTTTTCAATCTGATGGCTGCATTTTGTAATACTCAACCGATAATCTCCGCATTGTTTATCAATCTGTTTGGCCTCTTCCTGGAGATTTAGCAGGTGCTTCCTGTCTTCTTTGATGGTTGTATCCAGCTCGCGGGCCTGTTTGATGAGCTGCGCTTCGTGCTGCTGTTCGGCGCGGACATTGCTCAACAATTCTTCTGACTGAGAGTTGGCAAAGCCGGCCGTGTCGCACTGCTCCTGGAGTTCGGGCAGCCGCTGGCGGAACTGCTCGAGAGATTTTTGATCTTTAACCTGATCCTCACGAACATGCTTTATATTGATGTAATCACCCTCAAGGGTCTGGGCCCTTTGTGCCCGCTCCAGCCGTTTAAGGTCAGGGGCGGCCTGCACTTTATTTTGTTCAAAAGCCTGCAAGGCAGTTTCAAGAGTTTCGATTTCCCGGGTAAGATTTTCAATACGCCCAGTCCAATCCAGAATTTTACGCAGATGCCTGACTTCACCATCAACCCTCAGGGCTTCCTGCTGCTTTCTTTCCTGTTCGAGCCTGAGAGCCTGTTCTTCTTCAGGAGAAAGCGTTTGGATTCCATGGAGTTCGGCTTTAAGCAATTTGAGTGTATCGCGCTCATATGCGGTACGTTCGTGGACCTTCATGGATATAAGGCTGTAGATCCCGGTGCCGGTGATCTGCTCCAGGATCGGGGCGCGTTTGTCGGGATCGGCCTCAAGGAAAGCGGCAAACCCGCCTTGTGCCAGCATGATCGATCGGGTGAACCGGTCGAAATCCATGCCCGTGACCTCTTCGATTTTTTCTGACACCGCCGTGCGTTTGGACTCGATAACCTCTGATGTTGTGGCGTTGACAAGTTCCTGCCTGGGATCCTGCAGTTTGCCGTCCGGGCTCTTACGGGCACGATGCTGGCTCCAGTGACAGCGGAAATGGCCCCTGGCGGTTTCGAATTCGACTTCAGAGAAGCATTCACCGCTCTGGCGCGACATGATCTCGTTGCTGCTCAGGGTGATCTTTCCAAGCCGGGGTGTCTGCCCATAGAGGGCCAGACAGATCCCGTCGAGGATTGTTGTCTTACCGGAACCGGTGGGTCCGGTGATGGCAAAGATGCCGCTCGATTCATAGGCCGGATGCGTAAAATCAATACTCCATTCACCTTTGAGCGAATTCAAATTCAAAAATCTCAAACGCAGGATTCGCATTTATTGCCTTCCTTATTCTGCCCGCGCATCTTCACCGTGCAAGGCTGCGACGATTTCCTGAAAGGATAAAGTCAAGCCTTGGTGCTGTTCCAGGGGAACATCATGGGCAGCCAGGCAGCGGGCGAATACATCGTTTTCGCTCAGATCATCCAGGGTTTCCTCGGTTGACATCCGGCTCAGGGCCCGTTCAACCAGGCGCGCATTTTTAATGCGCAGGATCTCAAGGCCGGAGCCTTCGGTCATCTCCTGCAAATGTTGCTGAATGCTGTCGATGATTTCATCGCCCTGGTAGAGTATTTCCAGCCACGCCGATGTTCGATTGTCTTTGAGTTCGTCGATGCGGCGGGTAATCTCATCCCACGAACCGCTAAGCGTTTCAAGAACCTGGAAACATGGCACCGTGATTTCATTGACCACAACCTTGTTTTTAGTAAACTCCGCCGACAGCACAATTTTTTGCTGCCGGGCTTCACCGAAACTTATCGGAATCGGCGAACCGCAGTAACGGCGCGTAGCAAAACCCGCCACCTTTTGAGGGGTATGCAGGTGGCCCAGGCCGAGGTAGTCGATGCTCTTTGGAAAGGCATCAATCCCCACATGGCCCAGCGAACCCATGTACAGTTCGCGAACGCCGTCACCTTCGACTGTCTGTCCTCCGGCAGTGAACAAATGCCCCAAGGCAATAATCGGGATATTTGCACCAATCTTGGACCGTCTGGCTTCGGCCAGGCCGCATACAGTTTGGTAATGCTCGCGGATGCCGGAAACAAGTTTCCGGTTTTTGTCTTCAATGCTTTCTCCGGCCTGGGCATTGCGGATATCGCGATCACGCAGATAGGGTACTGCGCAGACAATCAGCTCCGGGTTTTCATCGGCGTCGTTCAGGACCAGCACTTCATTTTCAGGGTCATCATCCACGCAACCGACCACATGTACATTGAGATAACGCAGCACCTCCCTGGGGGCATTCAACAGCGACGGCGAATCATGGTTGCCCGCCGTGATGATAACGTGCCGGCAGTGAGAACCGGCCACCCGGTGTAAGAAGCGGTAATAGAGTTCCAGGGCCCGGTTGCTCGGAGTGCTGTTATCGAAGATATCGCCCGCCACCAGCAGAACATCGGTCTGTTCCTGCTGGATGCATTCGATCAGCCAGTCCAGAAACTGAGCGGATTCTTCGTAGCGTTTGCGGCCGTAAAGGCTACGGCCCAAATGCCAATCGGATGTATGGATGATTTTCAATTTTTATCTCCATCCGGATATCAAGAAGCAAACATCTTCAATCAAATGTGATGATAACATAAAATGCTGCAAATTATTCCTTAATATTACCATAGAATTGAGGGCTTGGTTTTTCTTTTTTTAGTGGAATTGATAACTGCAGCACGATTCTTTTTGCTCAAAGAAACTCTTTTGTTATGTCCATTTTGACCCATAATATGTCCCAAAGGGACCTTTGCCGATCTACTTAACTGTAAATTTCAATATTTCCGGTTTTTATCTGGGAACAGATATAAAAATTGATTGGGAATGGCTGTCTCAAATTGTAATTTATTGCCGTTTACTGGATGGCGCAATTCGAGAAAACGGGCATGCAGCGCCATGCGGTTCATGGGGTTTTGGATTGATCCATATTTCTTATCCCCTGCTATGGGGTGTTCCAGGTCTTTCAAATGGACGCGAACCTGGTTTTTCCGCTCTGTTTCCGGCTCTATCTCCATGAGGGTATAGTTCTTCTTTCTTTTCAGTACCCGGTAGCGGGTTACGGCTTTTTGCCCGTCATTGGGGATGTTGCTGGAATACACGATGCGGGCTGTGTTTTCCTTCAGCCAGGAGGTGACGACACCCTGATCCTGATCTACGGATCCTTCCACAACAACAATATACTTCCGTTTCACAAGACCTTTTTGCGAGGAATCTTGCAGCAGTTGCTGGACATCTTTGCTCTTTGCAAAGATCATCAGCCCCGAGGCATCTCTATCGAGGCGCTGCACCACAAAGATGCGGTTTCGTGGGTCTGATTCTTTTGCCTGATCGCTTAATATCCGATACACTGTGCGTTGCTTTTCTTTATCGGTAGCAATGGAAAGCAGGCCGGGTTGTTTTTCGATTACGAGTATATACGGGTCTTCAAAAACGACTCTAACCCCTTTGTTCGGATTTCCCTGCTGCACCTTGGTCCAGGTTATTATAACCTCCTGACCGGCCTTAAGCGGATGGTTAAACTGTGTAATGATCTTATAGTCTACAGAGACCTGGTGATGTGCCAGTAGTGATTTTATGGTGTTACGGCTTTTATCCGGCAATTGGGCAAGAAGAAACGCCATCAGGCCGGCAGGTTCCACAACGCTCAGGAACGTCTGTTTTCCTTTTCGAGTTTTGGGACTCGATTCATTTTTTGTTGAATGCATGTCGAATTCCTTCTATCAGGCTTGTATCTTTTTTGTAAGGCAGAAAAAAAGTACAAGAAAAGGCAATAGTTCTTATTGATTTGTTCAGCTTCCCTATACATTGTGTTGCAAATGCCGGGAGAGTGGATCAGCCAGACAATATTGCGGGGTCCGGTCTCATTGAAGGTCC